>WHTA01000043.1 GCA_009379825.1 Streptosporangiales bacterium | reverse complement strand
GGGCGCAGCCGGGCAAGTGTGGCCGGCCAGGCGGGCGGGCGCAGCCGGGCAAGTGCGGGCCGGGCAGGCGCCGGCCGCGCGGGGTGGGGATGCTGGCATCGGGGCGGGCAGTCACGCCGGTGCGGGGCGTGCCCGGGAGGGTTTGGCCGACGGTCGTGGGTTAGCCGCCGCTTATGGCGGTTTCGGCGCCTGGGGGTGGGGTCGGGTCGTCCGGGTCGTCTAGCCAGCCGTCGGGGAGGTTTACGCGGCGGGGGCTGCCTTGGCGGCCGCGGGGTACGGCCTCGTGGTCTACCGGCCAGGGGATCGTGCGGTCCAGGCGGCCGAGCAGCCGGTCCAGGTCGGCGAGGGTGCTCACCATGCCGAGCACGCGCCGCAGGTCGGGGCCGACGGGGAAGCCCTTGAGGTACCAGGCGACGTGCTTGCGGAACTCGCGTAGGCCCTTGTCCTCGCCCACGTACGCGGCGAGCAGTGCGGCGTGCCTGCGCATCACGTCCGTGACCTCGCCGAGGGTTGGCCGCACCGTGGCGGGCCGGCCGGCGAAGGCGTCCGCCAGGTCGCGGAACAGCCACGGCCGGCCGAGGCAGCCGCGGCCGACGACGACGCCGTCGCAGCCGGTCTGCCGCATCATGGCGACGGCGTCATGGGCCGCCCAGATGTCGCCGTTGCCTAGCACGGGGATGGACACCGCCTGCTTCAGCTCGGCGATCGCCGGCCAGTCCGCCGTGCCGGAGTAGTGCTGCGCGGCCGTCCGCGCGTGCAGCGCGACTGCGGCAGCGCCCTCGTCTTCGACGATCCGGCCCGCTTCGACGAAGGTCAGGTGGTCGTCGTCGATGCCCTTGCGCATCTTCACCGTCAACGGCACCGGGCCCGCCACTCGCACCGCCGCACGCACGATGTTGCGCAGCAGCTGCCGTTTGTACGGCAGCGCGGACCCGCCGCCGCGCCTGGTCACCTTCGGCACCGGGCAGCCGAAGTTCAGGTCCACGTGGTCGGCCAGGTCGTCGTCGACGAGCACGCCGACGGCACGTGCCACGGTCGCCGGGTCGACGCCATACAGCTGCACGCTCCGCGGCGCCGCGCCCGGCTCGAACGCCACCATGCGCAGCGTCTCCGGGTGCCGCTCCACGAGCGCCCGCGCGGTGATCATCTCGCTCACGTACAGGCCGGCGCCGTACTCCCGGCACAGCGTGCGGTACGGCGCGTTGGTCACCCCGGCCATCGGCGCGAGCTCGACGGGTGGCCACACCGGGTAAGGCCCCACCTGCAGCGGGGTGAACTCGGATGCGTCGAGGAGCTGTGTAGACGTGCTCATCGGTACGGCGTCAGCCCGGCAACCGCTCCGCCAGGTACGACTCGACCTGGGAGATCGCCACCCGCTCCTGCGCCATCGAGTCGCGCTCGCGTACGGTCACCGCCTGGTCGTCCAGGGTGTCGAAGTCGACGGTCACGCAGTACGGTGTGCCGATCTCCTCCTGCCGACGGTAGCGGCGGCCGATCGAGCTGGCGTCGTCGAAGTCGACGTTCCAGCGCTGGCGCAGCGTCGCCGCGAGGTCACGGGCCGCCGGGGAGAGCCGCTCGTTGCGCGACAGCGGCAGCACGGCCGCCTTCACCGGCGCGAGCCGCGGGTCGAGTCGCAGCACGGTGCGCTTGTCCACGCCGCTCTTCGCGTTCGGCGCCTCGTCCTCTATGTATGCGTCGAGCAGGAACGCGAACATCGCACGGCCGAGGCCGGCCGCCGGCTCGATGACGTACGGCGTCCAGCGGTCGCCCTTCTGCTGGTCGTAGTACGACAGGTCCTGCCCGGAGTGCTTCGCGTGCGTGCCGAGGTCGAAGTCGGTGCGGTTCGCGATGCCCTCGAGCTCCTCGAACTCCTTGCCACCGAACGCGAACCGGTACTCGATGTCGACCGTGCGCTTGGAGTAGTGCGAGAGCTTCTCCTGCGGGTGCTCGTAGTGCCGCAGGTTCTCCCGCCTGACGCCCAGGTCGGTGTACCAGTCGGTGCGGATCTGCAGCCAGGTCTCGTGCCACTCCTCGTCGGTGCCAGGCTCGACGAAGAACTCCATCTCCATCTGCTCCAGCTCCCTGGTGCGGAAGATGAAGTTGCCAGGGGTCACCTCGTTGCGGAACGACTTGCCGACCTGGGCGATGCCGAACGGCGGCTTCAACCGGGAGGACTGCATCACGGCGAGGAAGTTGATGAAGATGCCCTGCGCGGTCTCCGGCCTGAGGTAGTGCAGGCCCTCCTCGCTCTCGACCGGGCCGAGGTAGGTCTTGAGCATCGCGTGGAACATCCGCGGCTCGGTGAACGCGCCGCGCACGCCGCAGTTGGGGCACGGCACGTCGTCGAGGCCGTTCTCCGGCGCCCGGCCGTGCTTCGCCTCGTACGCCTCCTCAAGGTGGTCCGGCCGGAACCGCCGGTGGCACGACTGGCACTCGGTGAGCGGGTCGACGAACTCGTCCAGGTGGCCGGACGCCTCCCAGACCTTCGTCGGCAAGATCACCGACGAGTCGAGGCCTACGACGTCGCCGCGCAGCTGCACCATCGACCGCCACCACTGGCGGCGGATGTTCTCCTTCAACTCCACGCCGAGCGGACCGTAGTCCCACGCCGCCCTCGTACCGCCGTAGATCTCCCCGCAGGGGAAGACGAAGCCACGGCGCTTGCTGAGGTTGACGATCTTCTCGGTACGGTCGGCTGCCACGAGTCCTATCTCTCCATCCGGCTGGCGGTCGGCGGCGGCGGTTGTTTCCAGGAGGTCTGCTACGAGGCTACTGTGCGCGGTCGCTGGACCTCGAACCGGTTTCCGTGTCGAGTAGCACCTCGTACGCGCTGGGCTCGTCGTGCGCGGTGGCGAGCAGGGGTACGGCGCGCACCCGCACGTCGTACGCCGACAGCGCCCGCCGGTACGACCCGACGTTCTCCCACTCGCTGACGATCAGCCACTGGCTCGGCTCGTCGGCCGCCCTGGCGATCTTCGTCGCGACGTGCCCGTGGCACGGGCGCAGCGCGTCGACCAGCTCGCCGGCGCGCTCGAGGAAGCCCGCCTCGTCGGCTGCCGACACCGTGTGCTTGGTCACCGCCAGCATGTCCCACGCCCTTCCTCGACCGGCTGCTCGCCGCCTCCATGGTGGAGTACGCGTCCGCCGGCCGGGCGGGCACCCACCGGCGTACGGCCGACGGTCGTACGCGAGGATGAGTGTGGGCGAGAGAACCCGGAGCAACGAGGAGTCATGGCGAAGAAGTCCGGCCACCCGAACCGGCGGCGGTCAGCTGCCGGCCACCGGCCACCGGCCACGCCGAACCGTACGCCCGCCAGGGAGCGCCCACTACCCGCGGGCGACACGTTCGCCACCCCGGACGCGTCGCCGCTGCGCCGCTCCCTCGAACGCGGTAGCGCGGTGGTGCTGATGTTCCTGCACCGACTGCCCCGCTGGGTGCCGTTCGTGCTCATGCTCGGCCTGCTCGCCGCGGCCCTGTTGTTGCAGGGCGTGCTCGGCGCGGTGTTCCTCGGCATCCTCGCGCTGCTGCTGAGCTGGCTGGCGTTCCTGTCCTGGCCGAACCTCAGCGCCGGTCACCGAGGGTTCCGCGTGGTGTCGATCGCCGTCGTGCTCGCGTTCGCGGCGTACAGCGTGATCCAGGGCTAGCCCGTGCAGGTCGTCATGCGTCTGGTGACGGTCATACGACAGCGCCCACCTGCGTTCTGGCTCGCGGTGATCGCCTGCTGGTTCGCGTTCGGGCAGCTGGTGCTGCTCCCGCTGAACTACTTCATCAGCTGGGACGAGTCGATCTACTCCAGCCAGTTCGCCGGCGTCGTGCCGCACATCGCGCCGTCGCCGCATCGGGCGATCGGCATGCCGCTGATCCTCGGCCCGGTCACGAGCTTCACGGCTGAGCTGCCGGTGCTGCGCGGCTACGTCGCCGTACTCACCTCGCTCGGCGTCTTCCTCGCGTTCCGCGCCTGGGTGCCGGTGAACGCGAAGGTCGCGCAGATCGCCGCGGTGCTGTTCGCGACGAGCGCCCTGGCGCTGACCAACGGGCACATGCTCATGCCGAACCTGCTGACCGGGCTGGGGACGGTCGCGGCGATGGCGTACTTCGTCCGCACCGTCGAGCAGGACGGCTGGCGCTCGCGCAGCGGCCTGATCGCCGCGCTGGGTTTCATGTCGCTGATGCGTCCGACGGACGCGGTTTTCCTCGCCGGCGTGCTCGGCGTCGGCGTGCTCCTGGCGCGGCGGTGGCGGCCGCGCGCGCTGAGCACGATCGGCACGATGGTGGCCGGCCTGGCCATCGGCGGCATCGCGTGGACCATCGCCTCGGTGATCCAGTTCGGCGGCCCCATCCGTCGGCTGACGGCCACAAGCGACACCGCCGACGTCGGCCACGACCCGCTCGCCGTGCAGGCGTTCGAAGCGGTGTGGACGCAGCTGACGAAGGCCCCGGTCGGCACCGTCGCCACCGGTCTCGCCTACCTGGCGGCCGCGGTCGTGGTCGTGCTCGTCGTCCGGGGAGTGTGCAACGGCTGGCCGGAGCCGAAGTGGCTGCTCACCTTCGCGGCCGCGTTCTTGATCATCCTCCCCTACTACGTGCTGCTGGCCTACGCCTCGGCCCGCTACCACCTGCCGATGGCCGGGCTGCTCACCGTCGTCGCCGCGGCGGCGCTACACAAGCTGGCCACCAGGTGGGAGGGCAACACCCGCACCGCGGTGATCGGCGTCTGTGTGCTGGCCGTCCTGCAGTACGCGGGCGCGCAGTGGCAGGAGGCCACGCGGATGGGAGGCGCGATCCACGAGAGCCGGCTGGAGCGCGCCCGGTGGGCGGAGGTCATCGCGCGCGAAGGCGTCCAGCCGCCGTGCCGGGTGGCGGGACACCAGGCTCCGGCGTTCGCGTACACGCTGCGCTGCCACACCGGCGACAACCTGGTGTCGCTGCCGAACCTGACGCTGTGGCGGAACGAGCTGCAGCGGGAGTGGCCGAAGGCGCAGCGCAGCGGCGCCACCTTCGTCTACATCAAGAGCGGCTTCGGCGAGCCGAAGCTGGTCAACGGCTGGCGGCACATCTACCTGGGCCAGGAGAGCGGCGAACCGGTCTACGCGTACTTCCCGCCCGGCCAGGGCAAGGAGGGCTAGGTGTCCGTCGGGGCGAAGTTGGGCACAGCGCCGCCGTACCTGCGGTCGCGGCTGGCGTAGATCTCGCACGCGCGCCACAGGTCACGCCGGTCGAAGTCCGGCCAGAGCGTGTCGAGGAAGACCAGCTCGGCGTACGCGGACTGCCACGGCAGGAAGTTCGACGTGCGCTGCTCGCCGGAGGAACGAAGGAACAGGTCGACGTCGGGCATGTCCGGCTCGTCGAGGTACTTCGCGAACAGCCGCTCGTCGACGCGTTCCGGGTTCACCCGGCCGGCGGCCACGTCGCGGGCGAGGGCCTGGGCGGCGTCGGCGATCTCGCACCTGCCGCCGTAGTTGACGCACATGGTCAGGGTGAGCACCCGGTTGTCGTGGGTCATCTCCTCGGCGGTGGTGAGCTCCTTTATGACGCTGCGCCACAGCCGGCGCGGCCGGCCCGCCCAGCGCACCCGCACCCCGAGCTCGTGCATGTAGTCGCGGCGGCGCCTGATGACGTCGCGGTTGAACCCCATCAGGAACCGCACCTCGTCCGGCGGCCGCTTCCAGTTCTCCGTGGAGAACGCGTACGCGGAGATCCAGCGCACGCCGAGCTCGATCGCCCCCTCGACGACGTCGAGCAGGGCCGCCTCGCCGCGCTTGTGGCCCTCGACCCTGGGCAGGCCGCGCGCCTTCGCCCACCGCCCGTTGCCGTCCATCACGATCGCGACGTGCTTCGGCACCAGGTCTGCGGGAATGGCCGGCGGCCGGGCACCTGACGGGTGCGGGCTCGGCGTACGTACGTCGCGGGTGTTGCGGGGGCTCATCTGCGCCTCCGCGACCGCTTCGAGCGCTGGCCTCCGGCAGGTGCCGCGGCAATGTCGCGACGAGCGTACGGCTGACATCCGCGGCCCCTACCTACGGCCAGCTCCTCAGCTCCTTCGCGGCTCACGTGCGGTCCACCATCCGCAACGACCGCAGGCCGTTCTCCAGGTGCCACTGCAGGTACGCCGCGACCAACCCGGTCGCCTCCCTCCGGTGCCGTTGCTCGCTACCGTCGGCGATCGCCCACTCGCCGGCGAGCAGCGCGCCGAGCAGCCTCGCGGTCTCCGCGGCGACGGTCACGGACCCCGCCGGCCGGCAGTCGCCGCACACCGTGCCGCCTGACGCCACCGAGAACCAGCGGTGCGGGCCGCCGGTACCGCACCTGGCGCAGTCGCCGAGCGACGGCGACCAACCGGCGACCGCCAGCGCGCGGAGCAGGAACGAGTCGAGGACGAGCACGGCGGCGTGCGAGCCGTCGGCGAGCGTGCGCAGACCGCCGACGAGGAGCAGGAACAGCTGGACGGAAGGCTCGCGCTCCTCAGGCGTCAGCCGTTCTGCGGTCTCCAGCATCGCGGTGCCCGAGGTGTACCTGACGTAGTCGGTGGCGATGTGCTGGCCGTACGGGCGCAGCGCCTCGGCCTGGGTGACGATGTCCAGCGAGCGGCCCTCGTACAGCTGCAGGTCGACGTGGGTGAACGGCTCCAGCCGCGAGCCGAACCTCGACGTGGTGCGGCGCACCCCCTTGGCCACCGCCCGCACCCGGCCGTTGCGCCTGGTGAGCAAGGTGACGATGCGGTCGGCCTCGCCGAGCTTCTGGGTACGGAGCACGACTGCCTCGTCACGGTAGAGACTCACGCCCTCATCGTCCCATGCCGCGGCCGGCGATCGCAGGAAGCGCGGTCAGCCGGCGACGAGGAGCTGCACGCCCGCCTCGGCCACGGCGGCGCGGAACGCGGCCGGCGGCTCGACGTCGGTGACCACCGCGTGCAACCGGCCGAGAGCGGCGAGGAGGACGGGGGCGGAGCGCTGGAACTTCTCCCCGTCGGCGAGCAGCACCACGTGGTCGGCGATGTCCATCAGCGCCTTCTTCGTGGCACGCTCCAGGTCGGCGACCCCGTAGCAGCCGCGTTCGTCCACGGCCGACGTGCCGAGGAAGCACCACCGCACCCGCACCCGTGCCGCCGCCTCCACGGTGGCCGGCCCGATGAACGCCCGGTTGGGCGCATACAGGTCGCCGCCGAGCCCCACGCACCTCGCGTCCGGCCGTGCCAGCAGCGTCTGCATCACCGGGATCGAGTGCGTGACCACCGTCCCGTCGTACGCGTCCGGCAGGGCGTTCACCAGCGCGTGCGCAGTGGTGCCCGTGTCGACGGCGATCGCGTCGGCCGGTTCGATCAGCTGCACCGCGGTCGCGGCCAGCCGCCGCTTCGCGGCCACATTGACCTGCAGCCTGGTGTCGAACCCCGCCGCGGCGACGGTGTGCTCCGGCAGGCTCACCCCGCCGTGCACGATCCGCAGCTCGCCGACCGCCGCAAGCTGCCGCACGTCGCGGCGTACGGTCATCTCGGAGACCTCGAGGTGTGCGGCGAGCTCGGCCACGGTGCAGAAGCCGCGCTCGTGGAGCCTGGCCAGGACGGCGTCGCGGCGCGCCGGCGCCCCCGCGTACCGCAGTGAGGGGCTAGGCACGACGCCGCCAGCGACGAAGATGTGAGAAGTGCACCAAATCTCGTACTCCCTCTCGAAGCACAGACGCCCTTGTCTGAACAGACTTTAGCAAGTGCAGCACGATCGGGCCATTGACAGAAGGCTCGAGATTGTTAATATTCCACCATCTGTTCGCACCTTGTGAGGTCACCGATGACCGAGCAGTACCCTGAGCCGGCGCTGTTCGTCGGCGTCGCCGCCTGGGACGTGGTCACTGCCCTGCCACGCCCGCCGGCGTTCGACGGCCGGGTGCTCGTCGACGACCTGGTGGTCGCCGGCGGCGGCCCCGCGGCCACCGCGGCCGTGGCGTACCAGCGGCTGGGGCGGCCGGCCAGGCTGGCCGCGGCCGTGGGCAACGACGACGCGGGTGTCGCCATCCGCGCCGGGCTCGAGGCCGAGGGCGTCGACACCACACTCGTACGCACCCGCGAGGACGCCGGCTCGACCAGCTGCGTCGTGCTCGTCGACTCCGCCACCGACTCGCGGTCGATCTGCGCCCGCCCGGGCGCCGCGCCCCTGCTGTCCGCGGACGAGATCGGCACGCCAGGGTGGATCCACGTCGACCACCAGGGACTGCCGGTGGTCGAGGCTGCCCTGGCCGGCCTGCCCACCCGCCCGCTCGTCTCGTACGACGCCGGCAACCTGGACCCGCGGCCGTGCCCACCCGTCGTCGACCTCTACGCCCCGACCGTCGAGGCGCTGCGCGAGCTCTACGGCGGCGCGGACACCGACGACCTGCTCGACGCCGCGCTCGCCGACGGCGCAACCTGGGTGGTGGCCACCGACGGGCCGCGCGGCGCGTACGCCGCCGACGCCGGCGGGCACTACCGGGTGCCGGCACACGAGGACATCGAGGTGCGCAGCACGCTCGGCGCCGGTGACGTCTTCCACGGCGCGCTCGTCGCGGCGTTCAGCCGCGGCATGGACCTGCCCACCGCACTCGCGTACGCGAACGCCGCGGCCGCGCTGTCGTGCCGCGGCCTGGATGGTCGCTCCGCGATCCCCGACCACGACCGGACGCTCGAACTGGCCGCCCGCCGGCCGACCGAAGCCATCGGTTCAGCACAGTCATGACCACGTCACACCAGAGGAGACACATGCCCAGCCCGACCGGGTCCGCCGCCACCGACCTCGACACGCTCACCCGCCCCTCGGGCGGCTTCGCGATGCTCGCGGTCGACCAGCGGGAGGCACTGCGTGCCATGTTCGCCGAACGCTACGGCCGCCCGGTCGCCGACGCCGAGCTCACCGCGTTCAAGGTCGAGACCGTGCGGCAGCTGTCGCCGTACGCCTCCGGGGTGCTGCTCGACCGGCAGTTCTGCCTGGACGCCGTACTCGAGGCGGACGCCGTCGCACCCGGTTGCGGCCTGATCGCCGCCGCCGACGAGTTCGCCGGCGACGACCGGGAGTTCGTCGCCACCGTGCAGATCGACGAGGCCGTCGTGCCCGGCGAGGTGAAGGCCGCCGGTGCGGTGGCGCTGAAGCTGTTGGTGCTCTGGCGCCCGGACGAGGCGCCTGACGGCCGGATCGCCATGACCGAGGAGTTCGTCCGCCGGTGCAAGGAGGCCGGCCTGCTGAGCATCGTCGAGCCGGTGTCGCGCGGCCCGCGCGACGGCTCGACGTGGACGCCAGAGGACTGGAACGAGGGCGTCTTCGCGGCCGCCCGCGAGCTCGGCAACCGCGGCCAGGACCTCTACAAGGCCGAGGTGCCGCTGCACGGCGGGGGCGACGAGGCCGCCGTGCGCCGCGGCTGCGCCGAGCTGACCCGCAGTATCGACGGCCCGTGGGTGGTGCTGTCCACCGGCGTCCCGCACGAGCAGTTCCCGCGCGCCGTCGAGCTCGCCTGCGGCGAGGGCGCCTCCGGGTTCCTCGCCGGCCGCGCGGTGTGGCGCCAGGTCATCGGCGCCGACGACCAGGCCGCGGCGCTAGAGACCTACGCCGTACCCAGGCTGCGGGAGCTCGGCGACATCGTCGACCAGGTCGTGACGAACCGTTGACCGGGCCGCAGATCGTCCTCGGCACCGGTGGGCAGGTGCTGGTGGAGCCGACGCCGCCGGCAGCGCTCGAGCGCGACACCGACGTGCTCGGCGCGCCGGTGCACATGGGTATCTGCGGCAGCGACGTCCACGTGCTGCACGGCCGGCACCCGTTCGCCAAACCGCCGGTGGTGACCGGCCACGAGGTGGTCGCGCGGGTGCTCGCGGTCGGTACGCAGGTGACCGCGGTCGCGCCGGGCGACCTCGCGGTGGTCAACCCGCTGGTGTGGTGCGGCGAGTGCGAGCGCTGCCGCGCGGGGGTCGTCAACCAGTGCGCGAACGCCGCCGTACGCGGCTTCAGGGTGCCCGGCCTGGCCAGGGGCGAGGTCGTCGTCGACGCCGCCTACTGCCACCGGGTGCCCACCGGCATCGACACGCTACGGCCGTGCTGACCGAGCCGCTCGCCGTCGGCTGGCACGCCAGCGGGCGCGCGCCCAACCTCGACCGGGTGCTGGTGATCGGCGCCGGGCCGGTCGGCCTCGCGGTGCTGCAGTCGCTGCGCTGACGCGGCGCGGGCGAGGTCACGGTGGTCGAGCCGACCGCGTCGAAACGCGCACTCGCGACGAAGTTCGGCGCGACGGCGGCGTTCGCGCCCGAGCACCTGCCTGAGCTCACCGTCGACACCACGTTCGACTGCGTGGCCGCGGCGAGCACGCTCGGCGCGGCCGGCGCGGCCACCGTCCCAGGCGGCACGGTCGTGGTCGTCGGGGTGCCGAGCGGCGACACCGCGCTGCCGCTCGCCCGGCTGCAGCGCTGGGAGATCGACGTGCGCGGCACCGGGCTCTACGTCGGCGCCGACATCGACGCCGTGCTGCAGCTGCTCGCGACCACGGACTCCGGCATCGCCGCCCTCGTCACCGCCGAGTACCCGGTGACCGAGGCGGCCGCGGCGTTCGCCGCCACCGCAGACCCGGACCAGGTGAAGGTCACCGTCACCTGGCCCTCGTAAGCCCCAAGGAGGTTCGATGTCGAACGTTTCCACATCCCCACCGCCGTCGATGCGCAAGGTGGCTCTCGACAGCTTCGCCGGCGCGCTGATGGAGTGGTACGACTTCTTCCTGTTCGGCACCGCCGCGGCGCTGGTGTTCGGCAAGGTCTTCTTCCCCGGCAGCGACCCGGCGTTCAGCACCATCCAGGCGTTCGCCACCTTCGGCGTCGGCTTCGTCGCGCGGCCGCTCGGCGGGATCTTCTTCGGTCACCTCGGTGACCGAGTCGGCAGGAAGAAGACGCTGATCGCCACGCTCGCCATCGTCGGCAGCTGTACGTTCCTGATCGGGCTGCTCCCCTCGCACGCCGCTGCGGGCGTGTGGGCACCGATCCTGCTGGTGATCCTCCGGCTCGGCCAGGGCTTCGGGCTCGGCGGTGAGTACGGCGGCGCCGCGCTGATGGTGGTCGAGCACGCGCCCGCGGAGAAGCGCGGCTTCTGGGGCTCCATCCCGCAGGCCTCCGCGTCCACGGCGATCCTGCTGTCCACAGGAGCGTTCGCGTTGGTGAGCCTGCTCCCCGACGACCAGCTGTACAGCTGGGGCTGGCGGATACCGTTCCTGATCAGCGTGGCGCTGCTCGGCATCGGCCTGTTCATCCGCTCGAAGATCTCCGAGACGCCCGACTTCGAGCAGGTGAAGCACGAGGGCCAGGTCGCGCGCGTGCCGCTGGTGCAGGTGTTCCGCGGCGGCAGCGCCCGCACGGTGCTGGTGACGCTCGGCGCGCGGTTGGCGGAGACCGTCACGTCGAACCTCGGCAACGCGTTCGCCATCTCGTACATCTCAGGCACCCTGCTGCTCGGCGACACCGTGCCACTCAACGCGATGCTGGTGGCCGCCGCGATCGGCATCGTGGTGACGCCGATCTTCGGCGCCATCTCGGACCGGGTCGGCCGCAAACCCGTGTACCTGGCCGGTGCCCTGTTCGTGGTCGTCGCCGGGTTCCCGTTCTTCATGCTGCTGAACACCAAGTCGACCGCGCTCATCTGCGTCGCGCTCATCGGCATGTACGTGTTCGGCAACACGTTGATGTTCGCGGCCCAGGCGACGTACTTCACCGAGCTGTACGGCACCAACGTCCGCTACACCGGGCTGTCGCTGGCGTTCCAGGGCTCGGCGCTCATCGGTGGCCTGATGCCGTTCACCGCGGCCTGGCTGCTGAAGGCCGGGGGCGGTGCGCCGTGGCTGGTCGCCGGCATGCTCGTGCTCACCGCGCTCATCACCACCGGCTGCCTGCTCGTCACGAAGGAGACGCACCGGCCAGGCGCCGCGCGGCACGCGCAGCCGGCCGAGCCGGTGGCCAGCTGACCGACACACACCGAGGGCCGGGCGATCGCCCGGCCCTCGTCGTACGTGCTCTACGCCGCCGCGCGGTTGATCGCGGAGACCACGGCCTTCAGCGACGCGGTGACGATGTTCTCGTCGACGCCGACGCCCCAGAAGGTGCGGCCACCGATCTCGCACTCGACGTACGCCGCCGCGCTCGCGTCGTCGCCGGCGGACATGGCGTGCTCGCTGTAGTCGAGGAACCGCAGGTCGAACCCGGCCTTGCCGATCGCGTCCACGAACGCTGCGACCGGGCCGTTGCCGCGCCCCTCGAGCGTGGTGCGCTCGCCGCGTACGGTGGCGTCCACGGTGAGCGCGTCGTGACCGCCGTCCGCGGACGAGATCCGGTGCCCGTGGATCTCGAGCGGGCCGGTCACGGCGAGGTACTCGCGGTGGAAGATGTCCCACATCGGGCCCGGCTCGATCTCGCCGCCCTCGTTGTCCGTCTCCGCCTGGACGAGGTGGCTGAACTCGATCTGCAGCCGGCGCGGCAGGTCGAGCTGGTGCTCGGCCTTCATGATGTACGCGATGCCGCCCTTGCCGGACTGGCTGTTCACCCGGATCACGGCCTCGTACGTACGACCGACGTCCTTCGGGTCGACCGGCAGGTACGGCACCTCCCAGTGGCAGTCCCTCACCGGCATGCCGGTCTCCTCCGCCACCTGGTCCAGCGCGGCGAAACCCTTGTTGATGGCGTCCTGGTGCGAACCGGAGAACGCCGTGTAGACCAGGTCACCTGCGTACGGGTGCCGCGGGTGCACCGGCAGCTGGTTCACGTACTCGACGACCCGGCGGATCTCGTCGATGTCGGAGAAGTCGATCTGCGGGTCCACGCCCTGGCTGAACAGGTTCATGCCGAGCGTTACCAGGTCGACGTTGCCGGTGCGCTCGCCGTTGCCGAACAGGCAGCCCTCGACGCGCTGCGCGCCGCCCATCACGGCCAGCTCGGCGTCCGCGACTGCCGTGCCGCGGTCGTTGTGCGTGTGCACCGAGAGGCACACGTGCTCCCTGCGGGTCAGCGACCGGCTCATCCACTCGATCTGGTCGGCGTACACGTTCGGCGTGGAACGCTCCACCGTGCACGGCAGGTTCAGCACGATCTCGCGGTCGGTGCCCGGCTCCCAGACGTCCATCACCGCCTCGCACACCTCGAGGCTGAAGTCCAGCTCGGTGTCCATGAAGATCTCCGGGCTGTACTCGTAGCCGAAGTCGCAGCCGGGCAGGTACTGCTCGGCGTACTTCATCACCAGCTCGGTGCCCTCGACGGCGACCTGCTTGCAGTCGTCCCTGCCGTCACCGGCGAAGCCGAAGACGGTCTTGCGGAACACCGGCGCACACGCGTTGTAGAGGTGCACGGTCGCGCGGCGCGCGCCGGCGAGGCTCTGCAGGGTGCGCTCGATCAGCTCGTCCCTGGACTGGGTGAGCACGGAGATCTGTACGTCGTCGGGGATCTTGTCCTGCTCGATCAGCTCCCGGACGAAGTCGAAGTCGGTCTGGCTGGCGGACGGGAACCCGACCTCGATCTCCTTGTAGCCCAGGCGGACGAGCAGGTCGAACATGGTGCGCTTGCGCGCCGGGGTCATCGGGTCGATCAGCGCCTGGTTGCCGTCGCGCAGGTCGGTGGAGAGCCAGCGCGGGGCGGTGGTGATGGTCCTCGTCGGCCACTGCCGGTCCGGCAGGTCGACGGTCGGGAACGGGCGGTAGCGATGGATGGGCATACCGCTGGGTTGCTGCTCGATGCGGGTCATCGGTCTTCCTCCACGGAAAGGGCGTTCGGCTCGGCCGGACGCAACAACGCCCCGCGGCGGGTGGACCGGCCTGGCTAAGCCCCGCCGCGGCAGCGAAGCAGGAGGAACGCATACCGCATGACGTCAGCCACTGTACCTTCCGTCACGCAGCGTGTGTACCCCGGGCGTCCGACACCCGAGACGTCCGCCTTTGCGTGGCGCGCTGCGTGAAAGTTCCCGCAACTGCCTGCCGCCGGCTCGCCACACCGTGTCATCGTGTGCGCATGACTGCTCCCATCTGCTGCTCGATCGTCCCGCCGTTCCTCCTCGACGCGCTCGGCCGAGCCGACGACACCGCCATGTCGAGCCGGGCACTACACACGCTGCAGACCGACCAAGCGGTGCGCACCGCACGTGCCCGGGCAGCAAAGGTGACGGAGGAGAACGAGCCCAACCGCACCATCTACGACGCCAACAACGCGGAGACGCTGCCGGGCGACGTGGTCCGCGAGGAGAACGAGGAACCGACAGGCGACGACGCCGTGGACGACTCGTACGCACACCTCGGTGCGACCTGGCGGTTCTTCTCCGAGGCGTACGACCGCAACTCGATCAACGGGCGCGGGCTGCCGCTGCTGGCCACCGTGCACTACGGCGAGGAGTACCAGAACGCCTTCTGGAACGGCGACCAGATGGTGTTCGGGGACGGTGACGGCACCGTGTTCCTCGCGTTCACCGGCCCGCTCGACATCACCGCGCACGAGCTCACCCACGGCGTCACGCAGTACACGGCCAACCTCGCGTACGAGAACCAGGCCGGCGCGTTGAACGAGTCGATGTCCGACGTGTTCGGTGTACTGACCAAGCAGCACAAGCTCGAGCAGACGGCCGACCAGGCGGACTGGCTGATCGGCAAGGGGCTGCTCGGCCCGGACATCAATGGCAAGGCGCTGCGGTCGATGGCCGAGCCCGGCACCGCGTACGACGACCCACAGCTGGGCAAGGACCCGCAGCCGGCGACCATGGACGACTACGTGGACACGACCGACGACAACGGCGGCGTGCACATCAACTCGGGCATCCCGAACCACGCCTTCTACCTCGCCGCGACCGCGCTCGGCGGCAACGCGTGGGAGCGCGCCGGGCTGGTCTGGTACCAGGTGCTCACCTCCGGCGACCTCGCCACCGACGCCGACTTCGCCACGTTCGCGGAGTTGACCGTCGACCAGGCGGGTAGCCTCGACAAAGAGGTGCAGGACGCGGTCAAGAAGGCATGGACGGACGTCAAGGTGCTGTCGTGAGGATGCGGGTACGGCGCAGCGGCGGGTTCGCCGGCCTCAGCAGGTCAGGCGAGGCCGACCTCGGTGACGCGTCGCAGCCGGAGCTGCGCGCGTTCGTGGATACGCTGCGTACGGCGGCGACCCGCGGACCCGGCCAGGCGAGGGACACCTTCGTCTACCACGTCTCGCTGGACGACGGGCCTGAGCTCACCGTCCCCGAAGGCGCGCTGCCGGCCGACGCCAAGAGCCGCCTGGACAGAACCCTCACCTGACCGATGCCCGACCTCAGCGAGACGGTCCACGTCGAAGCGCCGGCGGCGGTCGTCTACGCACTCGTCAGCGACCTGCCGCGGATGGGCGAGTGGAGCCCGGAGTGCACCCTCGTCCGCTGGCGCGGCGACGCCACCGGCCCGGCGGCCGGCGCCGGGTTCACCGGGTACAACCGCAGCGGCTGGAAACGCTGGCGCACCACCGGCACGGTCGTACGGGCGGACCCGGGCAGCGCGTTCGTCTTCGCGATCCGGCTCGGCCCGATGCCGGCGGCGCGGTGGGCGTACCGGATCGCACCCACAGACGCCGGCGCGTGCACGGTGACCGAGGAGTGGACCGACCTGCGCCCGCCCGGTGTCCGCGCGGCGCTCGGCCGGGCGTTCGGTACGAGGCGCGAGCTGAACCGAGCGGGCATCGTGGAGACGCTGGCGAACCTGAAGACGGCCGCGGAAGCGGCCTAGCGGGTTGTGCGCTCGCCGCCGTTGACGTTGAGCACCTGGCCGGTGATCTGCCGGGCCGCCGCGGACGCAAGGAAGTGCACGGCGTCGGCGATGTCCGCGGGGGCTCCGGCGCGGCCGGTATGCGTCGCCGCGACCAGCGAGGCACGCCGCTCGTCGGTCAGCTGGTCGCGGAAGAACTCGGTGTCGGCGATGTAGCCGGGCGACACCACGTTCGCGGTGATGCCGGAAGGGCCGAGCTCGGCGGCGAGTGTGACGTTCCACGACGCCAGCCCCGCCTTCGCGGCACCGTACGCGCCCGCGCCCTTGTCCGCGGCGATCGAGCCGATGTTGACCACCGCGCCACCGGCGGCCAGCCGGTCGCGTACGGCGGCGGTCAGCAGCACCGCAGACACCAGGTTCGCCGCCAGGTTGGTGTGCCAGTTCGCCGCCAGCGACTTCAGGTCGGTCACCGCGGGTTGGTCGAAGTCGGTGTTCCCGCCGGCGTTGTTGACCAGCACGTCCACGGTCGCGGGCAGCTCCCCGCGCAGCTGCTCGACCTGCGCGGGGTCGGTCGCGTCGCTCACCGCGAACCGTACGCCCGCGCCCAGCTCCTCCGCCGTCGCCTGCAGCGGCCCGGCCCGCCGGCCGGTGATGAGCACGGCGTCCCCGTCCGCGGCGAACCTGGCCGCCACCGCCCGGCCGATGCCGGTGCCGCCACCGGTCACGATCACGTTCCGCCCCATCGGGCACTCCTTTCGCCGACGCCGGTGGCGCCGGGTTAGGTTTAGGTCTATACGTAGTTGAGTTTAGCGCTAAACGATGGCGGCTGATGACCGAGGACCTGGACGAGAACGACCCCGTCGACGCCACCGCCCTCGGCTGGCTGCGCGAGCGGCCCGGCACCCCCGTCGAGGGCATCGGCATCGTGACGCGGATCTGGCGGCTGGCGAAGATGCTGGGCGAGGACCGGCGGGCCGTGCTCGCCGCGGCCGGCGCCGACCCGGCGACGCTCGACCTGCTGAGTGTGCTGCGCCGCGCCGGGCCACCGTACGAGCTGACCACCCGCGAGCTCACCGCGCGCTCGCGGGTGACCGCAGGCGCGATCTCGCAGCGCATATCGCGCGCGGAACGCAGCGGCCTGGTGACCCGCCGGTCGGTCGCGGGCTCCCGCGCGGTGACCGTGACGCTGACGGCGGCCGGACACGACCTCGTCGACACCCTCGTCGACCAGGTACTCGGCCGCGAGGCGGACCTGGTCTCCTGCCTGGACCCGGACCAGCAGGCCGAGCTGACCCGGCTGCTGAAGGTGTTCCTCGACGCCCTGGAGGCGGAGCTCGGCCGCCCCAGCCACACGCAGGTCGGTACCTAGCGGGCTACTCGCCGGTGGCACCGTCGAGCAGCTCGCGGGTGGCGTCCGCGTGGCCCGCGTGCCTTGCGGTCTCGTTGACCAGGTGCAGCAGTACCCAGCGCAGGTCGCGCCCCGCGCCGCGTAGGCACGGCTGGGTCAGCGGCAGCGACCGGACGGCGGCGTCGGTCGCCTCGGCGCGGCGTCGGTACGCCTCGAGCGCGGCCGCCACCGTGAGCTCGCTGCCTGGACGGAACTCCTCCTCGCTCCTGCTGTACGGCTCGCCGTACATGCCGCCGTCGATCCACCGCCACTCCACGTGCGTCAGGTGGTTGACGACGCCGAGCAGCGGGATCAACGCGTCGCGCGGCGTCCACCGCGCCTGCTCGTCGGTGAGCCCGTCGAGCTTGCGCACGATCGCACCGCGCAGGTAGCCGAGCCAGCCGAGCAACAGCTCTCGTTCGTCGGCGTTCCCCTGCGGGAACCCGATCTCCTCATCCGTTGTCATGACGGGCACGCACGCTACTTCAGCACCAGCTCGTAGAACAGCGAGCCGGCCGACACGGAGTTGATCAGGATGTGTGCGATCAGCGACGGCGCCAACCGGTCGAACAGCAACCGGAGCAGGCCGAGCACCAGGCCACCGAGCAGCAGGCCCACCATGCGCACCGGCTCCAGGTGGATCACGCCGAAGAGCAGGCTGGTCAGCACCAGGGTGAGCACCGGGCCCATCCGGCTGCGCAGCGCCCGCCACCACATGCCGCGGAAGTGCAGCTCCTCCACCAGCGGCCCGACGAGCGCGATCACCACGAGGAAGACGTAGAGCACCGGCCCGGTCTCCGTGCTCTCCAGCACGGTCGTGCCGACACTGCTGGACGGCTCGACGCCGGTGAGCTCGGACATCCCGAGCGTGCCGCCGAGCACCACCCCCATCGCGACGAAGCCGCCGAGGATCCCGGTGAAGATGTCGTACCAGCGGAAGCGCAACGCGTAGTCGGCCCGCATGCCGTCGCCGCGCCGCCTGGCCACGAAGAACTGCCAGAGCAGCAGCGCGAGGTACGCCGGCAGCAGCGTCGCCAGGCCCATCGCCAGCGCCGGCGGGTCGCTCTCGTTGCCGGTGAGGACCCAGGCGAGCGCGAACGAGACGCCCACCACCAGCTGCATCCCGATGAAGAGGACGAGGCCGATGAGCGCGCTCGGCATCCCCCAGTGCCGCCGCGGCGCCGGAACCGCCGGCGGCTGCGGCGGACCACCGGCCGGCATGCCGGTCCACGCCGCGCCGTACGGCGTCGGGTACTCGCCGTGCTGCGGCGGCATCCCCGGCGGCTGGGCCGGGCCGCGGTTCGGCGGCACCGACGCGGTGGGGGCGCCGGCGTCAGAAGCCGAGTCGGTGGAGCTGTCGTGGGTCACGTTGCCAGTCCTTGAGTACTTTGACGTGGAGATCCAGGTACACCGAGGTACCCAGCATCGCCTCGATCCGTTGTCTTGCGCGAGCGCCTACCTCCCGCAGCCGCACGCCCTGTCGCCCGATGACGATCCCCTTCTGGCTCGGCCGCTCGACGTAGACAGTGGCGTAGATGTCCACGAGCTCCTTGTTGGTTCGCGGCTGCATCTCCTCGACCGACACCGCGATGGAGTGCGGCAGCTCGTCGCGCACGTCCTCGAGCACGGCCTCGCGGATCAGCTCGGCCACGAGCACCTGCTCGGGCTCGTTGGTGAGCTCGCCGTCCGGGTACAGCGGGCGGCCCTCGGGCAGCAGCCCGACGAGCACGTCCGCGAGCACGTCGGTCCGCACGCCCTCGGTCGCCGACACCGGCACCACCTCGGCGAAGTCAAGCAGCTGGCTGGCCTCCACCAGCCGGCGCGGCAGCTCCTTGTGGTGGTCGACCAGGTCGGTCTTCGTGACGACGGCGACGACCGGCGTGTCCGGCACCGCGCGCAGCTGCTCGACGAGGTAGCGGTCGCCCGGCCCGGAACGCTCGTCCGCGGGCAGGCAGAGCCCGATCACGTCCACCTCGCTGAGCGTGCCGAGCACGACGTCGTTCAGCCGCTCGCCCAGCAGCGTGCGTGGGCGGTGCAGCCCGGGGGTGTCGACCAGCACCAGCTGGCCGTCGTCGCGGTGCACGATGCCGCGCACCGTGTGCCTGGTCGTCTGCGGCCGGTTGCTCGTGATGGCGACCTTCTGCCCGACGAGCGCGTTGGTCAACGTCGACTTGCCGACGTTCGGCCGTCCGACCAGACATGCGAAGCCGGCGACGAACGGTCGTTGCGTACCTGCCGGGTCCGCGGTCGCCGCACCGCGCTCGCTCATGGCCGTACGACGTGCACCGGCGCGTCGGCGGAGAGGTCGCGTACGACCCGGTCGTCGACGTTCGGTGCGTCGGTCACGACGACGGCAGCCTCCAGCGCCTGCGCGCCGCTCGACACCGCCTGCACGACGGCGACCTGCAGGGCGGTCAGCTGCAGCGTCGGCAGCTGCACCGCGGTGCCGACGTACGTGCGGCCGATGTCGTCCCGCACGGCCGCGCCCTCGGCTGCCGAGGCGCGCCCAAGCGCGGCCCGCGCCAACGTGGCCAGCTTGGCGTCCTCCGGGTCGGCGAGCTGCTCAGTCATGACTCTCCCCCGGCGGTGACTGCGCTAGCGGACATTGAGGTGACTGGCGCCATCGGCGTGGTCCTTCGCAGCGTCTTCGGTGTCGGTGGTGTCACCGTACCCGGCACGGGTCTGCTGCTGAGTAGCCGCCAGTCGTTCCACGAGCACGCTACCGATCCGGTTGCGCCGGCCGACGGCGCCCTCCGCCGTCAGCCGCATCCCCGCCAGCCGGGCGGACGCGCCGGGGATCGGCACCCGGCCGAGTGCCTGGGCCAGCAGCCCGCCGACGGTGCTCACGCTCTCGTCCCCGAGCTCGACGCCGAGCTCTTCGGCGAGGTCCTCCACCGGCAGCCGCGCCGTCACCCGCAGCCGGTCGCCGTCCAGCCACTCCACCGGCGGCAGCTCGACGTCGTACTCGTCGGTGATCTCGCCGACGATCTCCTCGATCAGGTCCTCGATCGTCACCAGGCCGGCGGTGCCGCCGTACTCGTCCACCACCACGGCGAGGTGCACGCGTGTCGCCTGCAGCTCGCGGAGCAGGTCGTCGGCGGGCTTGCTGTCCGGCACGAAGTACGGCTCGCGCATCACCTGGTCGACCCGCTCGGTCTCGGCGCCTGGCACGTCGTGCACCCGGCGCACGATGTCCTTCAGGTACGCCACGCCGACGATGTCGTCCTCGTTCTCGCCGACCACGGGGATCCGGGAGAAGCCGCTGCGCAGCGCCAGCGACATCGCCTGCCGCAGCGTCTTGTGCCGCTCGATCAGCACCACCTCCGTACGTGGCACCATCACCTCACGTACGAGGGTGTCGCCGAGGTCGAAGACGGAGTGGATCATCTGCCGCTCGCCGTCCTCGATCAGCCGGTTCTCCTCGGCCAGGTCGACCAGGTCGCGCAGCTCGGCCTCGGACGCGAACGGCCCGTGCCTGAAGCCCTTGCCCGGCGTCAGCGCGTTGCCGATCAGGATGAGCAGGCGCGCCAGCGGCCCGAGCAGCCGGCCCAGCCAGAACATCGTCGGCGCGACCGCGCGGGCGACGGCCGGCGCGTGCTGGCGGCCGAGCGTGCGCGGCGCCACCCCGACCCCGATGTACGAGACGACGAGCATGCACGCCGCCGCGACGACCACCGCGAGCCCGGTGCGGTCGAACGTGGTCAACAGGGCCACGGCGACGAGCACCGCCGCCGTCACCTCGCACGCCTTCCGCAACAGCAGGCCCAGGTTCAGGTAGCGCGCCGGCTCGCGGACGATCTGCCGCAGCCGCGCGGCGCCCTTGCGCCGCGACCGCACACCCTCCTCCACGTCGACCCGGGAAACCCGCGACAGCGCGGTCTCCGACGCCGCCAACACACCGGCGACCACGACCAGGCAGGCCGCGAGCACGAGCAACCAGGCCGCTCCCTCACTCATCCGCGCAACGCCTCCCCCGGCTCTCCGCCGCTCTACGGCGGCCGCGTCCAGGCGTCCCGGGTCGTTCCGGAGGGTCGCTCATCGCGCTGCCTGCCAGCTCGCCAGCAACTTGTGCTGCAACCCGAACATCTCCTTCTCGTCGGCGGGCTCCGCGTGGTCGTACCCGAGGAGGTGCAGGATGCCGTGCGTGCACAGCAGGTACAGCTCGTCCGCCGTGGCGTGACCGGCTTCCGCGGCCTGCTTGGCCGCCACCTCGGGGCACAGCACGACGTCGCCGAGCAGGCCGGGGGCGGACACCGCGCCGTCGCGGCCCGGCCGCAGCTCGTCCATCGGGAAGCTGAGCACGTCGGTCGGGCCCTCTTCGTCCATCCACTGGACGTGCAGCCGCGCCATGGTGGCCACGTCGACCAGCAGCACGGACAGGTCGGCGAGCGGGTTGATCCGCAGCTCGTCGAGAACGTGCCGGCTCAGCTCGGCGAGCCCCTGCTCGTCGGCCTCGTGGCCGGACTCGTTGGCGATCTCGACGCTCACCGGCTCACCCCTCGCCTTCGCCGGTTATCCGGAGGCTCAGCTGTCACGTCTGCGCCCCGCACGGGCCGCGGTCCGCTCGGCGAACGGCATGGCGTCGGCACCGGCACCGTTGTCGTACCGCTCGTACGCGTCCACGATGCGGCTCACCAGCTGGTGACGTACCACGTCGTGGCTGGTGAGCTCGGTGAAGTGGACGTCGTCCACGTCGTCGAGGATGTCCCTGACCACCTTCAGTCCACTGCGCTGCCCGGTAGGCAGGTCGATCTGCGTGATGTCGCCGGTCACGACGATCTTCGACCCGAAGCCGAGCCGGGTGAGGAACATCTTCATCTGCTCCGGCGAGGTGTTCTGGGCCTCGTCCAGGATGATGAACGAGTCGTTGAGCGTGCGCCCCCGCATGTATGCCAGCGGCGCCACCTCGATGGTGCCAGCGGCCATCAGCCGCGGGATCGACTCCGGCTCCATCATGTCGTGCAGCGCATCGTAGAGCGGCCGCAGGTACGGGTCGATCTTCTCGTACAGCGTGCCCGGCAGGAAGCCGAGCCGCTCCCCGGCCTCGACGGCCGGGCGGGTCAAGATCAACCTGTTGACTTCCTTCGCCTGCAACGCCTGGACAGCCTTGGCCATGGCCAGGTAGGTCTTCCCGGTGCCCGCCGGGCCGATGCCGAAGACCACCGTGTGGTCGTCGATCGCCTCGGCGTAGCGCTTCTGGTTGACCGACCGCGGCCGGATCCGCCTGCCTCGGCTGGACAGGATGTCGACGGTGAGGACGTCCGCCGGCCGTTCCGGCTCGGCGCTGCGCAGCATAGCCACGCTCCGTTCGATCGCGTCTGGGGTCAGTGAGGTGCCCCGTGCCAGGAGGGTGAGCAGCTCGTCGAACAACGCGACGACCTGCGAGTTCTCCTCTTCCGGCCCGGTCACCGTGATCTCGTTGCCACGGACGTGGATGTCGGACTCGAACGCGCGCTCGACCACCCGAAGCAGCTCGTCGCGCGAGCCGAGCAGGGCGACCATGTTGTGGTCACCGGGAACGACGATCTTCGTCTGCGTCCGTTCGCTTTGGGTATTCGTCATGCGCGGTTTCTGGGGCCCGCCTCTCTCTGCGCCCGCCTCGATGCGGGTGGCAACGTGATAGTTCCATGGTAGTGCCTTTGTCGTCGGGTGACCGACTCACTTTCCGGCGGGCCCTACGGCCGTGCCAACCGCGCCTGCCGACGCCGCCGTCAGCCCGGCGGCCAGCCGAGCCCGCGCCCGCCGAGCAGGTGCGCGTGTACGTGGAACACCGTCTGCCCCGCGCCCGCGCCGGTGTTGAAGACCACCCGGTACCCGGGGTCCACGATGCCCTCGCTCTCCGCCACCCCGACGGCGACCTCCATCACCTCGGCGAGCAGGTCCGGGTCTGCGCGCGTCAGCGCCGCCAGGTCCTGGTGATGGTCGCGCGGGATGGTCAACACGTGCGTCGGCGCCTGCGGGTTGATGTCGCGGAACGCCAGCACGCGATCGGTCTCCTTGACCACCGTCGCGGGCACCTCACCGGTCACGATCTTGCAGAACAGACAGTCGGCCACAGCCAGTCCACCCCTCACCGTCGATGACGTTCACCTCACCGCCCCGGTCACGGTAGCCTCACCGGCGACCGGGCCACCGCCCCGCGGTAGGCAGTACCCGTCGGGATGGCAAGGTAGTCGACGGTCACGGTAAACCAGCAGCGGCATCGGGGCGTCGCACGTTCGTGACCATCGCCACGGTACCGCTCGGAGCGGAACGGGAGCTCGTGGTCGAGTCGCAGTGGGAAGCCGATGAGGCCGTCACCGAGTTGTACGGCGCTCATTACCGGTCCCTGGTGAGACTCGCCGTGTTACTCGTTCGTGACCTGGAGACGGCCGAAGACATCGTGCAGGACGCTTTCGTCGCCATGCACGGTGCGTGGCGACGCCTGCGCGACCAGGAGCGAGCACTGCCTTACCTGCGCCAAGCCGTGGTCAACAAGGCACGGTCGGCACTACGCCGCCGCAAGGTGGAGATCAAGTACGCGCCGAACCCCGGGCCGGACGCGCCGAGCGCGGAGTACGGCGCGATCGGCTCCCTCGAGCGCGACACCGTGCTCGCCGCGCTCGACCGGCTGCCCGTACGGCAGCGCGAGACGCTGATCCTGCGCTACTACAGCGACCTGTCCGAGGCGCAGATCGCCGAGGCGATGGGGATCAGCCGCGGCTCGGTGAAGAGCCACGCGGCCAGGGCGATGGCCGCCATGCGTGAGCTGTTGGACGACGAGACGGTGCAGTCCCGGGTGGAGCGGGGAGGTGGGCAGGCATGAGCGACGAACGCGATCCGCTCGAGGAGCGTCTGCGCGCCGCAATGGCCGCCTCCGCCGACGACGTCACGCCGCGCGGCGACGGGCTCACCAACATCAGGAAACACATCGCGGCGAAGCAGACCGCGTCGCTGTGGTACCGGTTCCGCACCCAGTGGCTGGCCAAACCGGCGTTCGCCGCGGTGTCCTCGGTCGGCGTCATCGCCATCGGTCTGACCGCCGCGGTCGGCGTCGGCCAGGTCTCAGCGGGGCAGGCACCGTTCGGTATCGGCGGCGACAAGTCGAGCAGCCCGGCGGTCACGTCGACCCCGACCAAGACCAGCCCGTCGTCGTCGAAGACGACCGACGAGGAGCCCACGCACTCCGACACGTCCACGACACCGACGCAGACGAAGACGCAGCGTCCGCCGGAGACGGTGACTGTGCCCGTCTACAACATCGTCAAGGGCAGCAGCGGGTACCAGCTGAGCCAGTCGAGCCAGCAGGTCACCGTCAAGGGCTCGAAGCAGAACCGGCAGGAGGAGCGGGCAGAAGGCGCGTTGCAGGCCATCTACGACGCCGGCTCGGGACTGGAGCGCTCCGGCGCCGGCGTCTGGCCGGCAGGCACCCAGCTGGAGGACGCCGACCTCGTCGGCAGCACCGTCAAGGTGATGCTGTCCAGCGCGGCGGGAACGGCGGGCAACGACTCGTCCGCGGAGGCGGCGCGGGCCGCGCTGAAGCAGGTGGTCTACACCGCCCTCGGCGCGACGCCGACGGCGACGACGGTGCAGATCTACGTCGGCGGCACCCAGATCTCCACGTTCTGGGGCAAGCTGTCCGTCAACTCGGCCGGCATGCAGCGCGGCGACCCGGCGCTCACCCAGCCGTTCAACACCGTCAACGCGCCGAGCGAGGGCACGACCAACCTGTCGCCGGTGACCATCAAGGGCCACGGCGCGTACGACGACAGCCAGGCCAACTGGGAGATCTCCCGCAACGGGCAGGTCGTGAACAGCGGGTCGGTCGGCACCGGCACCACCGCGTTCACCAGCTGGAGCCACCGCGTGCAGCTCGACCCCGGCACGTACCAGCTCACCACGTACGAACAGTCGGACGGCACCAGGCAGCACGTCCAGACGGTCACCTTCACCGTCTCCGAGTAGCCGCCGGTAGCTAGCGGACCGCCCAGGCCTCCGGGGAGTTGGCGAGCCGCTCGACCTTCTTGGGCAGCCGACCGGTCGCGATGTCGGCGACCGAGACGTGGTCGAGCACGCCGCGCAGGCTCGCGCGGGCGGCCACCCAGACGGTCTTCAGCGGCTCCACCGGACCCTTGTACTCGCTCTGCTCGGGGCGCATGCCACGCACCTCGGCCAGCGGGCCGTCCAGTGCCCTGATCACGTCGGCCACCATGATCTCCCGCGCCGGCCGGCCGAGCAGGTAGCCGCCCTCGTTCCCCCTGCGGCTGACCACGATGCCGGCCCTGCGGAGCTGGTTCAGGATGCCCTCGAGGAACCTAGCCGGGATCTGCTGCGCCTCGGCGAGCGCCTCACAGCTCAGCCGTTCGTTCTCGGAACTCGCGAGCACCACGAGTGCCCGCATCGCATAGTCGACCCGCGCGGAAATATGCACGTGCTCATTCTGCACTCCCGGGTGGGGATTGCCGGCCCGCCCCTCTGCTGGCGGCGCGGATTACGCCCAACGCGGGCTGCGGGCGAGCACCGTGGCGGCCGCGACGGTCCCCGCCGTGGCGCTGCGGAGCACCGTCGGGCCGAGGCGCAGGCAGCGGGCGCCGGCGTCGAGCAGCGTGCCCATCTCGTCCGCAGTGAGGCCGCCTTCCGGGCCCACGACGAGCACGACCTCGCCGTCGGCGGGCACGGCCAGGTCGGTCGGCGGCGCGCCCTCGGCGTCGAGGACGACGGCGAGCGCGGCCGCCGAGACCCGGCGCGCCACGTCCGCAGTCTCCGCCACCTCGGCGACCACGGGCGTCCACGCCCGCCGCGCCTGCTTCGCCGCCGCGGCCGCCGTCGTACGCCACCGCGCCGTCGACTTCGCGACCCGGTCGTCGCGCCACCGCACCACGCACCGGTCCGCCTGCCAGGGCACGATCTCGTCGACGCCGACCTCGGTCATCGTCTCGATCGCCTGCTCCGCGCGGTCCCCCTTGGCCAGCGCCTGCACGACCACCAGCCACGGGCGCGACCTGGCCTCCTCGGCGCGCTCGAGCACGGCACAGCTGACGGTGTCGCGGTCCACGGCCGTCACCTCGCACAGGGCCCGCAGGCCGCGGCCGTCGGCGAGGAACACCCGCTCGCCCGGCGTGAGCCGGCGCACCCGCGCCGCGTGCCTGCCCTCTGGACCGTCGAGCACGACCGTGTCGGCATGCAGCTGATCGGTCTCGACGTGAAACAGCGGCGGGGTCGACACGACGACGCGTCGCTACCTGCTGAACGCGTCGCGCAGCTTCGAGAAGAAGCCCTGCTGCCCCGGCTCGACCCGGATCTTGCCTTCCTCGCCGCGCAGCTTCGACAGCTCGTCCAGCAGCTTGCGCTGCCGCTCGTCGAGCCGGTTCGGGGTCACCACGTTGACGTGGATGAGGATGTCGCCGCGTTCACTGCGGCCGAGGTGCGTCACACCCTTGCCGCGCAGCTGCACGACCTCCCCCGCCTGGGTGCCGGGGCGGATGGTGACCTCCTCGACGCCGTCGAGGGTCTCCAGCTCCACGCTCGCGCCGAGCGCGGCCGACGTCATCGGCACCTCGACGGTGCAGTGCAGGTCGTCGCCCTTGCGCTGGAACACCGGGTGCGGGCGCTCGACGATCTCGATGAACAGGTCACCGGGCGGGCCACCGCCAGGCCCGACCTCGCCCTCGCCGCGCAGCTGCACGAACTTCCCGGTCTCCACGCCGGCGGGGATCTCCACGGTGAGCGGCTTGCGCACCCGCACCCGGCCGTCGCCGTCGCACTCGGCGCACGGCGACTTGATCACCGTGCCGAAGCCGGCGCACTGCGGGCACGCGCGCGACGTCATCATCTGGCCGAGGAACGACCGGGTGACCTGGCTGACCTCACCGCGACCGTTGCACATGTCACAGGTCTCCGGGTGCGTGCCAGGCGCGGTGCCGGCACCCCCGCAGGTGTTGCAGAGCTGAGCCGTCTCGACCTGCAGCTCGCGGGTCGTGCCGAACGCGGCCTCGGCCAGGTCGACCTGCAACCTCACCTGGGCGTTGCGGCCCCGTTGCGTACGTGGCTTCGGGCCGCGGCCGGCGCCCGCGCCGCCGCCGAAGAAGGCGTCCATGATGTCGCTGAACGGGAACCCGGCGAAGCCGCCCGCACCGGCGGCGGCACCTGCGAACGGTTCCCCGCCCATGTCGTACGTGCGCCGCTTCTGCGGGTCGGAGAGCACCTCGTAGGCGACGGTGATCTCCTTGAACCGCTCCTGGGTCTCCTGGTCCGGGTTGCGGTCGGGGTGCAGGTCACGTGCGAGCCGACGGTACGCCTTCTTGATCTCGTCGCTGGTCGCGTCCTTCCGGACGCCGAGCACCGCGTAGTAATCACTTGCCACTAGCCACGATCTTTCACATCAGGGATGGCTCAACTGCCCGCCAGAATCCTGCTGACGTACTGCGCCACTGCTCGAACGGCGCCCACCGTGCCTGGATAGTCCATCCGAGTCGGCCCGATCACGCCCAGCTTCGCGACCGGTTCGTCTCCGACACCGTAGCCCATCGACACGACCGACGTCGCATGCAAGCCTGCCAGCTTGTTCTCCTGCCCGATCCGCACGGTGAGCGCCGGATTGGTGGCCTCACCGAGCAACTTCATCAGCACGACGTGCTCCTCCAGCGCCTCGAGCACCGGATGGATCGCCTGCGGGTACTCGACGGCGAACTGCGACAGGTTCGCCGTGCCGCCGACCGCCACCCGCTCCTCGTGACGCTCCACGAGCGTCTCGAGCAACGCCGAGAGCACGGCGGTCACCACCGTGCGGTCCGGCTCGGCGAAACCCTCCGCGAAGTCGGCGAGCCGGTCCGGTACCTCGCTCAGCTTGGCCCCGACGACCACGTGGTTCAGCCGATGCCTGATGACGTCGACGGTCTCCTTGTCGGTCGGCTCGTACAGCTCCACGATCCGCTGGTCGACCCGACCGGTGTCCGCGATGGCGACGACGAGCAACCTGGTGTCGGTGAGCGACACCACCTCGACGTGCCGCACGACGGCGGTCACCAGCAGCGGGTACTGCACCACGGCGACCTGCCTGGTCACCTGGGCGAGCATCCGCACGGTGCGGCTGACGATGTCGTCCAGGTCGAGCGCGCCGTCGAGGAACCGCTGGATGGCGCGGCGCTCCGCGCCCGACAGCGGCTTCACGTCCATCAGCCGGTCGACGAACAGCCGGTAACCCTTGTCGGTCGGGATCCGCCCGGCGCTGGTGTGCGGCTGGGCGATGTACCCGTCCTCCTCAAGCGCCGCCATGTCGTTGCGTACCGTCGCGGAGGAGACGTTCAGCTCGTGCCGCTCGACCAGAGCCTTGGAGCCGACCGGCTCCTGGGTCTGCACGTAGTCCTGCACGATCGCTCGCAGGACGTCGAGCTTGCGCTCGTCGACCACCTGGTCACCTCCTCCCGCCCCGGCACGCCAACCGACTGGCACTCGTCGTTTTCGAGTGCCAGTCTACGGCGATTCCGCGGTGCCCGCCGTTACCGAGGGTAGGTCCGCGAGCCGGCGGGATCATGTTACGGACACGTAGCACGCCGTTCACGCAGCTGCCCCCGGCTACCTCGGAGACTGGCAGCGTGGAACACAACGATCACGCACCCACGAAGGCCACCGCCAGGCACATCGCGATGGTGGCGCACGACAACAAGAAGGTCGAGCTGCTGCAGTGGGCCGAGTTCAACAGGCAAACCCTGGCCGAACACCATCTGTACGCGACCGGCACCACGGGCACCATGCTCGAGTACGAGCTCGGCCTGCCGGTGACCAGGTTCCTCAGCGGCCCAGTGGGCGGTGACCAACAGATCGGCGCAAAGATCGCCGAGAACGTCATCGACCTGCTCGTCTTCTTCTGGGACCCGCTGGAACCGCAGCCGCACGACCCGGACGTGAAGGCACTGCTCCGGCTGGCGGCGGTGTGGAACATCGGCGTCGCCTGCAACCTCGCCAGCGCCGACCTGATGATCTCCTCCCCGCTGCTGACCAGCGGATACCAGCGGGTGCTCCCCGAGCTCGGCGACCGGCACCAGGTGGCGACGGAGGTCGCCGCCGCGCGCTGACCGTCCCGGCCGTCCTGGCCGTCGCGACCGTAGCGGTACGTGCACCCCTGGCTGCGTACCGTCAGGGCGAAACGCCACAAACGTCCGGGCTGCCCGTTGCGTCCGTCGACGGGCACTGGACGCTGCCCGGGAAAGCACTAGGCTCGGACGAGCAACAGTTACGCGGGAGCCCCAACCACGATGACCGAGCGCCACCTTCCCGACAGGGCCGGGGAATCCGACCCTGCCCAGGAGCGACCCTCCGGCGCCTCGCAGGACCAGGACGCTTCGCAGGACCAGGACGCACCGGCGCCGAGGTTCAACGCCCTCGGCGTAGCCGAGCCCGCCCGTCCGGCGTCGGGCCACCGCGCCCCGACGCCGCCCCCGCTGCCACCCCGACCGACGGGGTCGACCCCACCGCGCCCGGGCTGGACGGACACCGGCCCCCCGACCGCCCCCACGTCGGCGATGCCACCACGCCCGGTGCCGCCCGCCCCACCGGGCCGGTCCACCGGCCCGCAGCCGGCCGTGCCCCCGGCGACCACCGGACCCCCCGACGCCACCGGGCCACAGCACACCGGGTCCACCGGACCCCAGCCAGCCGTACCGCCCGGCCGGCACGGGACTGGCACCACCGGCCCGCAACCAGCCGTACCCCCGGCGACCACCGGACCCCCCGACGCCACCGGGCCACAGCACACCGGGTCCACCGGACCCCAGCCAGCCGTACCGCCCGGCCGGCCCCGCGCCGACTCCACCGGCCCGCAGCCCGCCGTACCGCCGCGGTCGCACCGCGCCGACTCCACCGGCCCGCAGCCCGCCGTACCGCCGGGGTCGCACCGGGCAGGGACCACTGGGCCGCAACCGGCCGTGCCGCCGGCGAGCGCCGGACCCGCCGGGCGCCAGCCCGCCGCGCCGGCGACGACCGGCGGACCGGCCGGGTCCACCGGGTCGCAGCCCGCGGGCTGGGCCGGGGTACGGCCCGCAGTTGCCGCCGGCCCGCCGCCGGGCGCGCCGGTCGCCGACGCCGGCACGGCGGCTCCCGCAGTCCCGCCGGCGCCGCAGGCGGAGCCCCCGGGGCCCGGGCACCCGCAGGTGCCTACCGCGCATCCGGCGACGGAACAGCCGGCGACCGGACGGTTCCCCGCGGCGTGGCGCGGCAACAGGCAGTCGGCGCCGAGGCTGCACACGTCCGCCCTGCACGTGCCGGAGGCGCCGCTCGACACCGGGCACGGTGGCCGGCCGCTGCCGGCCGAGGCCCGCGACGGCCAGACGGCGTACCTGCTCTACGACCAGGAGGCGCTCGCCTACACGGCACCGCCGCAGCACCGGGACGCCCACGCCCCCGCACCCGACCGGCACGCGGTGTACGAGCTCGTCGACACCGGGGCAGCGCCGCTGACGGCACCGCGGCCGCGGCCGGTCGAGGCGTGGCCACCGCCGGACGACCACCTCGACGTCCCGGACACCGACGACGTCGCGGCACCGGACGAGCTCGGCCACCGCACCTCGGTGCGCCGGGCGCGCTACTCCGCGCCGCCCGCCCGGCAGGCACCCGGCCGCACCGCCGCGTTCCTCGTCCACCTGGGCGGCGTGCTGAGCGGCTGCCTGCTGCCCGCGCTCGTCTACCTGGTCGCACGCCGCGGCTCGACGTTCGCGCGGATGCACTCCGCGGAGGCCGTCAACTTCCAGCTCACGCTGGCGCTCGGCTACGTCGGCGCGGCGATCGTCGGGGTGCTGTTCACCGGCTACCTGGTCCTCGTCCCGGTCTGGATCGTCGGCCTGGTCTTCGGCATCCAGGCCGCCATGGCCGCGGAGGCCGGCGCCGAGTACCACTACCCGTTCACCGTGCGGTTCGTGGCGTAGGCCAGCGCGCCTCGGCCGGTCGCCGCCGCGCTCGGGTTAATGTCGGCGGCGTGGTGCGGCACAGCAAGGATTACGGAACCGATGTGCTCGCCGGTGACTGGCGGCGGGCAGCCAAGCGACAGGTCCCCGAGGTTCCTGCGGAGCCCGGGCTGGTCGTCGAGGAGGTGGGCGACGGCTTCTGCGGCGCCGTCGTCGACTGGTCGAAGGACGCCATGGTCCTCGAGGACAGGCACGGCAAGCGGCGGAACTTCCCGTGGGGGCACGGCTACCTGGTCGACGGCGCGCCGGTGGCCATCACCCGCCCCGCCGCGGCGGCCCCGAAGCAGCCGGCCAGGTCGGCGTCCGGCTCGATCGCCGTCACCGACCACCGCGCCCGCATCGCGCGGGCGAGCCGCATCCTCGTCGAGGGTGTGCACGACGGTGAGCTGGTCGAACGCGTCTGGGGACACGACCTACGGGTGGCCGGCGTGGTGGTCGAGCCGCTGCATGGCATCGACGACCTCGCCGAGGCGATCGCGGACGTGCAGCCGGGCCCGCACCGCCGGATCGGCGTGCTGCTCGACCACCTGGTCACCGGCTCCAAGGAGAGCCGGATCGCGGCTGCCGTGACGTCTCCGCACGTGCTCGTCGTCGGGCACCCGTTCGTGGACATCTGGCAGGCCGTGCGGCCGCGGGTGCTCGGCATCCCGCAGTGGCCGGAGATACCGCGCGGCACCGACTGGAAGACCGGCATCTGCCACGCGTTCGGCTGGCCGGCCGAGGATGCCGCGGACATCGGCCAGGCGTGGCAGCGGATCCTCGACAAGGTGCAGACGTACGTGGACCTCGAACCCGCGCTGCTCGCCGTGGTGGAGGAGCTGATCGACTTCGTCACCGTCGGCCCGGACGAAACCGGCGAATGAGACCGCGGCGCACCCGCAGCGCCGTAGACTCGCCGGCAACGACGCGTTCGTACCGAGGGGACACCTGATGTCGGAGGGCAGTAGCCCGCCAGATCCGGAGCAGCCTGGCTACGGGCAGGGCCCACCACCGGGTTACGGGCAGGGACCGCCACCCGGCTACGGGCCGCCGCCCGGCTACGGGCCCCCGGGCGGCCAGTACGGACCCTGGCAGCCGGGCCCGCCACCGCCGGGCTACGCGCAGCCGCCGGTGAGCCCGCAGGACGAGCGCACCTGGGGCCTGCTGTGCCACCTCGGCGGGTTGCTGTTCAGCTTCGTCGTGCCGCTGATCATCTACCTGGTCTACAAGGACCGGTCGGTGTTCCTCGGCCGGCACGGCGCGCAGGCGTTGAACTTCCAGCTGACGCTGCTCATCGCGTGGGTGGGTGGCAGCGTGCTGAGCGTCATCTTCGTGGGGTACCTGGTGATGCTTGCGGCGGCCGCGGTCAGCATCGTGTTCTCCATCCTGGCGGCCGTAGCCGCCAACCGCGGCGAGGACTACGTCTACCCGATCGCCATCCCGTTCATCCGCAACTGACGGCAGGCCTGGCACGGTCAGCCGACCAGGTCGCGAACCAGCGCGTCGGCCAGCAGGCGGCCGCGGACGGTGAGCACCAGCCGGCCTTCCTGGTACGCGGCGGCGTCGGCGAGGCCCGCGGACACCGCGCGGGCGGCGCGCTCCGCGGCCGGCGCGTCCAGCTCGGCCAGCGGCAGGCCGTCCACAGTCCGTACGCCGAGCATCACCCGCTCCACCCGCTGCGCCTCGTCGTCGAGCACCTCGCGAGCCATCGCCGGCGTCCCGCCCTCGAGCAGCCGCTGCGCGTACGCCCGCGGGTGCCGCACGTTCCACCACCGGGTGCCGCCGACGTGGCTGTGCGCGCCCGGCCCGACGCCCCACCAGTCCGCGCCGGACCAGTACAGCTGGTTGTGCCGGCTGCGCTGCCGCTCGCCGGTCGCCCAGTTCGACACCTCGTACCAGTGCAGGCCGGCCCGGCCGAGCGTCTCGTCCGCCTGGAGGTAGCGATCGGCGAGCACGTCGTCGTCAGGCGGCGACAGCTCGCCGCGGCGCACCCGGGCGGCCAGCTGGGTGCCGTCCTCGACGACGAGCGCGTACGCGGACAGGTGGTCGGGACGCATGGCGATGGCGGCGTCGAGACTGCACTGCCAGTCGGCGGCGGACTCGCCCGGCGCACCGTAGATCAGGTCCAGGTTGATGCCGCCGATGCCCGCGGCGCGCGCCCACTGCACCGCCTGCGGCACCCCGTCCGGGCGGTGGGTGCGGTCGAGCACGTCGAGCACGTGCGGCACCGCGGACTGCATACCGAACGACACCCGGGTGAAGCCGGCGGCCGCCAGGCCGGCGAGCGACTCCTCGTCGACGGAGTCCGGGTTCGCCTCCGTGGTGACCTCGGCATCCGGCGCGAGCCCGAACTCGGCGCGTACGGCGGCGAGCAGCCGGGCGAGATCGGCGGCCGGCAACAGCGTCGGCGTGCCACCGCCGAAGAAGACCGTGGTCGCCTCGATGTCCGCGTCGCCGAGCAGCTTCCTGGCGAGGCGGATCTCCTGCTCGGCCACGGCCGCGTACTCCTGCCGCGACGCGCCGCCGCCGAGCTCCGCGGCCGTATAGGTATTGAAATCACAGTAGCCGCAGCGGCGGGCACAGTACGGTACGTGCACGTAGACGCCGAACGGGCGCCGTCCCACGCTGGCGAGGGCGGATTCCGGTAACGCGCCGTCGGTGGGCACGGATTCACCACTGGGCGCAGCGGAAGGCATCGTCCTATAGTCGCACTGTGCGGCGGTAGTTGCGGAGTGTCCACTTTGCCCACCGTTCACTCCTCTGCCGTCGGGTGCTCATACGCACTCCCTACGCTGCGCGAGGTTCACCTACCGAGAAGTCGAGGAGCCTGCAGTGAACGGACAGCCGGAGAAGAAGCTGCTACCACTGGTCGACAGTGTCCCGCACTACGGCAGGCGCAGCGCGATGACCTGCAGGTACCGCTGCGGCAACGCGTGCTCCCACCCGGCACCGAACAAGTCGGGCAACGAGTACTTCGGCGACCTGGTCACCGAGGTCGTGGCCAACCGGCTGTCCCGGCGCAACGTGCTGCGGCTGTCCGTGGCCGGCACCGTCGCCGCGGGGTTCGCCGGCAGCCTCGGCCTGCCCGCCGCAGCCGCGGCGCCCGGCACCTCGCGCACCGTGGCGAGCGGCTCCGCGCTGACCTTCGAGCCGGTCCCGCCGAACACCGACGACGCCGTCACCGTGGCCGACGGCTACGAGCACGCGGTGCTCGTCCGGTGGGGCGAGCCGATCCTGCCGGGGGCGCCCGCCTTCGACCCGCAGAACCAGTCGCCGGCGGCCCAGGCCATGCAGTTCGGCTACAACAACGACTTCATCGGCTTCCTGCGCCTCGGCGGCGACGACAGCGCACTGCTGGCGGTGAACCACGAGTACACCAACGAGGAACTGATGTTCCCCGGCTGGACCAGCCACGACGACGCCACCAACCAGCAGAAGCTGATCGCCATGCTCGCCCACGGGATGGCCATCGTGGAGCTCGAGCGGTCCGGCGACACCGGTGAGTGGCAGCTGGTCGCACCGAAGCAGGCGAAGAAGTACAACCGCCGGATCCATGCCCGCACGCCGTTCAAGCTGACCGGCCCCGCCGCCGGCTCCGACCTGGTGAAGACCAACGCCGACCCCAAGGGGATGGTCGTCTTCGGCATGCTGAACAACTGCGCCGGCGGCGTCACCCCGTGGGGCACCGTGCTCTCCGGCGAGGAGAACTTCGACCAGTACTTCATCGGCGCCGACGGCGTGCCCGACGACGACAAGGAAGCGCTCGAGCGCTACGGGCTCGACACCTCGGTGCGGTACCCGGACGACAACCGGAAGTGGGACAGCGTCGACAAGCGGTTCGACCTCACCGAGGAGCCGCACGAGGCGAACCGGTTCGGCTACATCGTGGAGATCGACCCGTACGACTCGAACGCCAGGCCGGTGAAGCACACCGCGCTCGGCCGGTTCAAGCACGAGGGCGCCAACATCCGGCTCGCGCCCAACGACCGCGCCGTCGCCTACATGGGCGACGACGAGCGCTTCGACTACCTGTACAAGTTCGTGTCGAGCGGGCGGATGCGCAGCGGCGACAGCAAGGCAGCGCGGGAGCACAACAAGACGCTGCTGACGTCCGGTGCGCTGTACGTCGCGAGGTTCGCGTACACCTCCGCGGACGAGATCGACGGTTCGGGCACGCTGCCGTCCGACGGCGCGTTCGACGGCACCGGCGAGTGGATCCTGCTCGTCGACGGCGACACCTCGCACGTGCCCGGGATGTCCGCCGCCGAGGTGGCCGTGCACACCAGGCTGGCCGCGGACAAGGTCGGCGCCACGGAGATGGACCGGCCGGAGGACGTCGAGCCGCACCCGACGACCGGCAAGGTGTACGCGGCCCTGACCAACAACTCCGAACGGGGCACCGAGGGCAACCCGGAGGCCACCGAGGTCGCGCCGCGCAACGAGAACAAGCACGGCCAGGTGCTCGAGCTGACCGAGGCGAACAACGACCCGACGTCGACCAAGTTCACCTGGTCGCTGCCGCTGGTGTGCGGCGACCCGGCGGACGAGTCGTCGTACTACGCCGGCTTCGACAAGACGAAGGTCTCGCCGATCTCCTGCCCGGACAACGTCGCGTTCGACCCGGCGGGCAACCTCTGGATCTCCACCGACGGCAACGCGCTGGAGAAGAACGACGGGTTCTTCGCCGTGCCGCTGGAGGGCGACGAGCGCGGCTACGTGAAGCAGCTCCTCACCGTGCCGGTGGGCGCGGAGACCTGCGGACCGTGGATCACCGACGACGCCCGCACCGCGTTCATCGCCGTGCAGCACCCCGGTGAGGTCGACGGCGCCAGCTTCGACGAGCCGGCGAGCACCTGGCCGGACGGCGACTACGCACGGCCCGCCGTCATCAACGTCTGGCACACCGAAGGCGGCCGCATCGGTTCCTGACCACGAGGGCCCGGTTCCCGACGTCTCGTCGGGGGCCGGGCTACTTCTTGTCGTCGTCGGAGTCGCTGGAAAGGGCGGCGATGAAGGCTTCCTGCGGGATGTCCACGCTGCCGACGGTCTTCATCTTGCGCTTGCCCTCGCGCTGCTTCTCCAGCAGCTTGCGCTTCCTGGTGATGTCGCCGCCGTAGCACTTCGCAAGCACGTCCTTCCGCATCGCCCGGATGTTCTCCCTGGCGATGATCCGCGAGCCGATGCTGGCCTGGATCGGCACCTCGAACTGCTGCCGCGGGATGAGCTTGCGCAGCCGCTTGGTCATCTCCACGCCGTACGGGTACGCCTTGTCTTTGTGCACGATGGCGCTGAACGCGTCCACCTGCTGGCCGTGCAGCAGGATGTCCACCCGAACCAGGTCGGCGGCCTGTTCGTCGGCGGCCTCGTAGTCCAACGACGCGTAGCCGCGGGTGCGTGACTTCAGCTGGTCGTAGAAGTCGAAGATGATCTCCGCAAGCGGCAGCGTGTAGCGGATCTCCACGCGCTCCGGCGACAGGTACTCCATGCCGAGCAGCACCCCGCGCCGCGCCTGGCAGAGCTCCATCACCGCGCCGACGTATTCGCTGGGCAGCAACAGTGTCGCGCGCACCACCGGCTCGTACACCGCGGCGACCTTGCCCTCGGGGAACTCGCTCGGGTTGGTGACCACGTGCCTGCTGTCGTCCTCGAGCACCACGTTGTACGACACATTGGGTGCGGTGGAGATGAGCGTCAACCCGGCCTCGCGCTCCAGCCGCTCTCGCACGATCTCCATGTGCAGCAGGCCGAGGAACCCGCAACGGAAGCCGAACCCGAGAGCCGCCGACGTCTCCGGCTCGTACGCCAGCGCGGCGTCGTTCAGCCGCAGCTTGTCGAGCTCCTCGCGCAGCGTCGAGTACTGGTCGCCGTCGACCGGGTAGAGCCCGGCGAACACCATCGGCTTGGCTTCCCGGTAGCCGGGCAGCGGCTGCTCGGCCTGGCGGCGCGCCGAGGTCACCGTGTCGCCGACCTTCGACTGGCGGACGTCCTTGACGCCGGTGATCAGGTAGCCCACCTCGCCGACGCCGAGCCCCTCGGTCGCTTTCGGCTCCGGCGAGATCACCCCGACCTCGAGCGTGTCGTGGGTCGCGGTGGTCGCCATCATCCGCACGCGCTCGCGGCTGGCGAGGTAACCGTCGACCATCCGCACGTACGTCACCACCCCGCGGTACGTGTCGTAGACGGAGTCAAAGATCATCGCCCGCGCCGGCGCGTCCGGGTCGCCGACCGGTGGCGGCGTCTCGGTGACGATCAGGTCGAGCAGCTCGCGCACCCCGTCACCGGTCTTGCCGGAGACCCGCAGCACGTCGTCCGGGCTGCCGCCGAGCACGTGCGCGATCTCCTCCGCGTACCGCTGCGGGTCGGCAGCCGGCAGGTCGATCTTGTTCAGCACGGGGATGATGTGCAGGTCGCCCTCGACGGCGAGGTAGAGGTTGGCCAGCGTCTGCGCTTCGATGCCCTGCGCCGCGTCGACGAGCAGCACCGCGCCCTCGCAGGCCGCCAGCGACCTGGACACCTCGTAGCTGAAGTCGACGTGCCCGGGCGTGTCGATGAGGTTGAGTACGTACTCGTCGCCGTCGACGGACCACGGCAGGCGTACCGCCTGCGACTTGATGGTGATGCCGCGCTCGCGCTCGATGTCCATCCGGTCGAGGTACTGCGCGCGCATCGACCGGTCGTCGACCACGCCGGTGAGCTGGAGCATGCGGTCGGCGAGAGTCGACTTGCCGTGGTCGATGTGCGCGATGATGGAGAAGTTGCGGATGCGCGCGGGATCGGTCGTCTTCGGCACGGTGGTGTCGGCGATCCTCCGGTACGGGATGGTGTGAACGTACCCATGGTCCCACGAGTCGCGATGCGGTGTTCGGCAAGCCGGCCGGACACCCGTAGCGGGGGCGGAATTCGGTTGAGCCGGCCGCCGACCGGCCCGGATCATGGCAGGTATGTCGAACGCGCCCCGGTTGTCCGCCCGCGTCCCGCCGGTGGCCGCCGGCGTGCGCGCCGCCTGGTCGCAGGTGCCGCGGCCGGCGCACGACTGGCTCGCCGGCGTGCTGGGTTCGCCGGTGGTGGAGAGCCACGCCCAGCTCGGCGGGTTCTCCCCCGGCGCCGCGGTGCGGCTGGTGTGCGCGGACGGCAGCCGCGCGTTCGCGAAGGCCGTCAGCTCGTCGATGAACACCGACTCGGTGCGGATGTACCGCTACGAGGGCCGCATCGTGCAGGCGCTGCCGGCGCACCCGAGCGTGCCCCGGCTGCTCGGCAGCTACGACGACGGCACCTGGGTGGTGCTGGCCTTCGAGGACGTCGAGGGCCGCCAGCCGCGGCTACCGTGGCAGGCCGACGAGCTAGCCCTGGTGCTCGACACGGTCACCGAGCTCGGCGAGCTGCTCGACCCGAACCCGGTGCCGGACTGCTATTCCCTCGGCGCGGAGTTGGCGGCCATGGCGAACCTCTGGCAGGAGCTGGCCGCCGACCCACCGACCGACCTCGACCCGTGGCTGCGCCAGCACCTGCCGGACCTGGTGGCGTGGGCGCAGCGCCCGGCGCCGGACGGCACCGCGCTCGTCCACCTGGACATACGCGCCGACAACCTCCTACTCACCCCGTCCGGCGACGTCTGCGTGCTCGACTGGGCGAACGCCGGCACCGGCCCCGGCTGGCTGGACCCGACGTACCTGATGCTCGAAGTCCAGGCCCACGGCGGCCACGACGTCGAGCGCCTACTCGCCGAACACCCCCTGACCCGTACGGTCGACCGCGAGGACATCACGTGGGCCGTCCTCGCGGCGGCGGCCATGTTCGAGCAACGCTGCCGCCAGCCGGCCCCGCCCGGCTTACCCACCATCCGCCCGTTCCAGCGCGCGTACGCACACACCGCCACCACCTGGCTCCGCGCCCGCCTACCCACCTGGCCCTGAGCCCCCAGCCGGCCCGGCCCGCCCGACCCGGCCCGACGACTTCGCGGCGGGCCTTCGAGCCGACGGGCCCCTTGGGCAGCGGCACCGCGACCGGCAGGGCAACGGCTGTGTGGGGCCGGCGCGGCCCGGCGAACCCGACGACCTCGCGGCGGGAGCCCTCCGAGCCGACAGGCCCGCCTTGGGCCACCATGGACGGGACCGGTGGACCCCGCAACCTCGCCGCGAAAGCCCTCCGAGCCGACAGGCCCACCTTGGGCCACCATGGACGGGACCTGGCCGTGGCGAGCCGCGCCCTCCCTGGGGGCGGGCCGGCGGACCGCCGATGGTTGTGGGAACCGTTGCGCCGGTCAACTGGCGATGGCGAGCCGCGCCGTCCTAGGGCGGCCCGTGGACCGCCGACGGCGTGGGAACCGCTCACGCCGGTCAACTGGCGATGGCGAGCCGCATCGCTGATGGCGGCCCTACCCCACCTTCGGCGGGACAGCGGGCCCCCGTCGACTGGTCGCCCACCTCGAGCCCCGCGGGCTGGGCGGTGAGCAAGCCTGGCTTGGGCCAACGGCACCGCGGCCGGCGGGGCCCGCTGTGGTGGGCCGGGCCGCCCGGTGCGCACAACGGACAACGCAGGACCAGTGGTGACCGCAGGCCAGTGGTGAGGCCGAGCCCAGCCCGAGCCAGCGGCCGCGGTCGCTTGGTGGCGGGGGGGCGTGGGCCCGATTTTGGGTCGGCAACGCGGCGCTGGTAATCTTGCTCAACGCGTGGCTCTCGCCACGTTTGTCCTCCTTACCGACGATCACACCGAAGGCTCGCGCGTGGCGAACATCAAGTCGCAGATCAAGCGGAACAAGCAGAACGAGGCCGCACGGCAGCGCAACAAGGCCGTGCGCTCCGCGCTGCGGACATCGGTGCGCAGGTTCCGCGCAGCCGCCGAGGCCGGTGACGTCGAGCAGGCGAACACCCTGCTGCGTACCGCCACCCGCAGCCTCGACAAGGCCGCGAGCAAGGGCGTCATCCACAAGAACCAGGCCGCGAACCGCAAGTCCGCCCTGGTCAAGCAGGCCAACGTGCTCGCCAGCAAGTAAGGCGCACGCCCGCCCCGGCTCATCGGTACGGCGCGCACCCCGAGCGCGATCAGCCCGGCCCGGTCATCTCAGCCCCGCGGACAGCTGCACTGCTGCGTGGCTCACCGCCCCGACCCGGCCATCCCGCCCGGCCTCCGCGTGAAACGTGCGGCTATCCGGTCAGTGACTACAGCGGCATCGCCCGAAACCGGGTCGGGCTCAGCTCGCCGACGCCGGGGCCAGCTCGACCACCAGGCCGCCCGACACTTCTAGCAAGGTCACTGCCGGCGAGCACGCCCCGGGACTTCACCGCTGCCGGGTCACCCCCGCGGGCCCAGATCGACCACCAGGCCGCCCGACACTCCTAGCAAGCCCGTTACCAGCGAACCCACCCCGGAATTCACCGCTGCCGGGTCACCCCGCCCGGAGCCCAGCTCGACCACCAGGCCGCCCGACTACTAGCAACCTCACCGCCAGCGACTCCACCCACCGGGACTCACCGCTGCCGGTCGCCTCGCCGGGGCCCAGACGCGCGGAGCGCCAGACCCGCGGGGCGTCAGCCTGCTGTACGCGCGCACCGCGCGATCGTCACCACTGCGCGTTCCAGGGCGTACGACGCGTCCGCGGCCTCGCCCTTGACCTGGGCGTCCGCCTCTGCCACCGCATGGATCGCGCGGGCTATCGCGTCATCGGTCCATCCGCGCACCTGCTTACGCACCCGGTCGACCTTCCACGGCGGCATGCCGAGCTCCTTGGCCAGGTCAGCGGGACGCTTCGCGCCCGCCGCACGCACCTGGACGAGTGACCGCATGCTCTGCGCCAGCGCACCGGTGACGAGCACCGGCGCCACCCCGACCGCCATCGCCCAGCGCAGCTGCTCGAGAGCATCCGCAGCACGACCCTCGAGCGCCCGGTCGGCGACGGTGAAACTGGTCGCCTCGGCCCGTCCTGTGTAGTACCTGGCGACGACGTTCGCGTCGATCTTCGCGGTGTCCGAGTCCGCGACCAGCTGGGAGCACGCCTGCGCGAGCTCGCGCAGGTCGGCGCCGACCGCGTCGATCAGTGCCCGCGCCCCGTCGTCGGTCAACGTGCTGCCCAGCCGGCGCACTTCCGCAGCGACGAACTTCAACCGGTCCGCCTGCCGCTTCACCGGCTGGCAGTCCACCCGCCGCGCGCTTGCCCCGTCGGCCAGCTCGAGCACGGCCTTGCCGCGGTTGCCGCCGGCATGGACGATCACGACCGTCACGTCGTCCGCCGACTGCTGCAGCAACTCGGTCAGCTCAGCGGTGAGGTCCTTGCCCAAGGTCTCGGTGCCGCGCACCACGAGGACGCGGGGCTCCCCGAACAGGGACGGGCTGGCCAGCTCGGTCAACCGTCCGGGCTCCAGCTCACCGGCGGTCAGCTCGTGCACCTCCGCGCCCGGGTCCCGCTTGCGCACCGCGCCGACCACCTCGGCGACGGCACGGTCGACCAGTAGCTCCTCACCACCGGTCACGAGGGTCACGGGAGCGAGCGGATCGTCGCGGGTAGCGGCCACGGGCCAAGCATCCCACGCGGCACCGACCGCACGGCCACCTGCGTCAGTAGCTACGCGACCTCGGCGTCCTCGAACAGCTTCGCCGGATCGCCGTACGCCACCATCCACTGCGGACGCAGCCGGTAGTAGACAACGTCACCCCACCCCATCGGCGACTCGCCGTAGTACTCGGTGACGTAGTCGAGTACGGCCGGCCACTCTGCATCCTCCGCGCCATCGGTGGGGTTCAGCGTCTCGACCACGCCGTGGGCGAACAGGCCGAGGTCGTCACCGCGCAGGTGTGCTGCGCTCGCCGCCGGACGCGCCGCCAGGTGCCGAGACTTCGCCGCGGACCTCTCGGTGCCGAATACCCAGCGACCGTGCAGGAAGTGACCGTCCACGCCGCTGATCCGCGGCTCCCCGGCGGCGGTGACCGTGGACAGCGCGAGCGTGCACATGCCCTGACTGACCCGCACCAGCTGTGCAGCCGTCAGCGACCGGTCCGGTCGGACGATGGACTGCAGGTGCGCCGTCGAGCGCGCCAACGACTTGTCGAGTAGCTGCTGAAGTTCGTCGAGCTCGGCTTGGGTTTCGAACATCCCCTCAGCCTGTCGCACGGCACCGACAATCCAACCCCACACGGACATCGTCACGGGTCGGCCGCAGCAGCCGTGCCACCGCGCGTCACGACCGCGAGCTGTCCGCTGGACGTACGGACCACCGCCACGTCGCCACCGCGGTCGGTACGCAGTACGCGCATCCGTCGCAGGCGCAGCGAACGCAGCGTGCGAGCGGCCGGATGGCCGTACGCGTTGTCCGCGCCCGCGGAGATCACCGCCACGCGCGAACGGGTCGCAGTGAGGAACCCGGGATCCTGCCGGGCCGAACCGTGATGCGGCACCTTCAGTACGTCGGCGCGCAGCTCGACACCGGCGGCGCGCAACCGTCGCTGCGCGTCCGGTTCGATGTCACCGGTGAGCAGCATGGTGAGCCCGGGCCAGCTGGCCCGCACGACGAGGCTCGCATCGTTCTCCCCCGCGCTGTCGACGCCCACCACCCCGGGCTCCGGCCACAACACCTGCAGGCGCAGGCCCGGCAGCTGCCAGCCCGTACCCGCCGTCGCCCGGTGCAGCTCGACATCGGCGCGCGCCGTCGAGCGGCGCAGCTGCCGCCACTGTTCCTGCGGGTGCCCGAGCGGCGTGGTCACCACCGTTCCGACACTGCGGCCGGCCAGCACGCCGGCCAGGCCGGCGACGTGGTCCGCGTGCAGGTGGCTGACCAACACCAGCGGCACCTGCCGTATCCGCAGCCGGTCGAGACACGTCCGGATCGGCGCCGACTCGGGCCCGGTGTCGACCACGACGGCGCTGCCGTCGGCCACCCGGAGCACCAGGCCGTCGCCCTGCCCGACGTCACACGCCACGACCCGCCAGCCCTTCGGCGGCCATGCCGGTGCCACCAGGTGCACGGTGCCGACCACCGTCAGCGCCCCGACGAGCGCCGCCGCGACCAGCGCGCGCACCATCCGGTGTGGCGCCAGCACGAACACGGCCACGGTGAGGGCCGCCAGGCCCACCGCACCGAGCACCCCGCCGTGCCAGTCCACCGCAGCCCAGGGCACGGCAGCCGCGTTCCTCGCCACCTGGACGACCCACCACGCCGGTAGCCACGCGCACCAGGCCAGCAGCTCGGCGACGCCGGGCAGGACCGGGTGCACCAGGGTGACGACCACGCCGAGCACGGTGATCGGCGCGACGGCGGGTGCTGCCAGCAGGTTCGCCAGCACCGCGAGCACGTTGACCTGTCCGGCGAGCAGCACGATCACCGGCCCGCACATGGCCTGGGCAGCGGCCGGTACCGCGATCGCCTCGGCCAACAGCCGCGGCACACCGCGCGCCACCAACCAATCGCGCCACGGCGGAGCCAGCACGATCAACCCGAACGTCGCGAACACCGACAACGCGAACCCGAAGGACCGGGCCAGGGCAGGGTCGGCGTAGACCAGCACGAGTACCGCGGTGAACAAGGCAGGCAGACTTCGCCGGGGTCGCCCGTAGCCGAGTGCCAGCAGCCCGATCCCCCCCATGACCGCCGCGCGCAGCACGCTCGGTTCGGGACGAGCGAGCACGACGAAGCCGATGATGCCGCCTGCCGCCAACCCGGCGAGCAACCGTGGCGACAGCACCAACCAGCGTCCCGCCAACACAATCGCGCCGGTGACGATGGCGAGGTTGGAGCCGGAGACTGCCAGCAGGTGCGTCAGCCCCGTCCGGCGGAACTCGTCCTCCAGCCGCGTCGACAGCAACGAGGTGTCGCCGACCACCAGGCCAGGTATCAGCCCGCGCGCCTCTCCCGGCAGCACGCCAACCGCGTCGCGCAACCCGGCCCGCAAACCGGCGGCGACCCGCTGCACCGGTGGCGGTCGCCCCACCGGCCGCGGCGGCGACCGCGCGTAGAGCACCGCAGCGAACGTGCCGTCGTCCAGCGGCCTCGCCAGCGTTCCCGTCACCCTCAGCCGCTGGCCGGGCGTGAGCCGTCGCCAACCCGGTTCGCTGGTGATCACCAGCACCGGCTGCCGGCCGGTGTAGGCGTCCCCCTGCCGCGCTACCCGCCGGAGGCTCGCGCGGACCGTGACCGAGCGCCGCTGCCAGCTCGCGGCAGGCTTCTCCTTGACCAGCATGGGGTCGCCGGAGACGACGAGCTCGGCGTGGACACTGCTCCCAGCCGCGGCCCACCGCGGTATCGGCCCGGAGCCGAGCACCGCCAGGTGCGCAGCCGTGCACGCCGCGGCTGCCGTGGCACAGGCGAGGACCGCCGGGACCGACCACCGCAGCCGTGGCCGGGACCGCAACAACACTCGCGTGGCCACCGTCACGATCACCCCCACGATGCTCACCGCGATGGCGGTGCCGGCGGACGTGCCGAGCAAGCCCAGGGCGACCAGCCAACCTGCCACGGCCGCACCGCCGAGGCGTAGGTCCGGTACCTGGCTCGGCACCACCCCCAATCCACGCGTAGTGCTCATACCTGCACCCGCGACGAGATGTCGGCATAACGCGCCGGACCGATGCCGGACACGTCCTTCAGTTCGTTGACGGCCTGGAAGCCGCCGTGTTTGGTGCGGTAGTCGATGATGCGTTGCGCCAGGACAGGACCGACACCGGGCAACTCCTCGAGCTGGGTCAGATCGGCGGCGTTGAGGTCGATCTTCGGCCCGGCCGTGCCCGCCGGCCCGCCGGTACCTGGCGGCACGGTAGCGGCCTGGGACACTGCGGCAGGCACGTCGACGAGGATCTGCTCGCCGTCGGACAGTTTGCGCGCCAGGTTGAGCCCGACGGTCTTGGCGCCCGGGCGCAGTCCACCCGCCGCACGGATCGCGTCGATGACGCGTGACCCCGCCGGCAGGCGCACGATGCCGGGACGGCGTACCTTGCCCGCGACGTCGACGACGATCCGCTTCGCCGGCGCGGACGATGTGCTCGACGCCGGGGCTTGGCTGGTCGCGGCGGTCACTGGCGGCACCTCGGCAGGTACCGACCTGCCCCGCCACCACAGGCCGCCACTGATGAGCGCGGCCAGCAGTGCGACCACGACCAGCGCACGCCAGCCCCGCCTGCCGGGGCTGTACCTCGCGCCGCGCAGCGTGGCCGGCAGCTTGGCCGCGACCGCCGTACGGACGGCAGTGCGGAGGTCGGGCCCCGGCGCGTGGGCCGGGCGCCGTCGGCCCGGCGGCTCAACCTGGTCGTCCCGGCGGGCCTCGTCTGGCGGAACGTCGGGGGGTGGCTCGCTGCGCGGGTTGTCGCGGCCCCGAGGCGCCACACCGTCCGAACCGTTGCGGCCGCCCCGGCGCACCTTGCCAGGCGAGTCATCACGACCATCGGCCACACCGTCCGAACCGTTGCGGCCGCCCCGGCGCACCTTGCCAGGCGAGTCATCACGACCATCGGCCACACCGTCCGAACCGTTGCGAGCACCCTGGCGCGCCTCTGCAGGCGGGTCGGCGCGGCCCCGACGGGCCACGCCGGACGGTCCGTTGGGGCCGCCCCGGCGCGCCCTGCCAGGCGAGCCATCACCGCCCCCATGCGCCACACCGTCCGAACCGTTGCGGTCACCCCGGCGTGCCGCGGCGGGCGGGGCGGCGTGGGTGCGTCGAGGTAGTTGTGGCTCCGGTTCTGCACGCAGCTTGCCGCGAGTCGTAGCACCGGCCGCAGGCTCTGTAACCGCCTCGGCCGGCAGCCAACCGGTGGCAGCCGCCGGCATCACCCGATTCACCCGGGAGGTTGCGCGCTCAGTCTTCTTCCCTGGCATACCCGTGACATCGGCAGCCGGACGGTGCGACCCAAGGGGCCGCGGAGAACCTGTGGACGGCCGCGCCGGCGAGTGGTGCCCCTCGAATCGAGGAGTTCAGCACGACGACCAGTGCGGGACGTGAGTCGACCCGGTGCCAGCGTGGGGGCTAGGGCGCTGTGGGGTCGGAGGCGTCGAGCGCGGCCGTCGGGGTGGTGGGCGAAGTCGCGAGCCAGAGGGGCTCGGGCGAACACCACGGTCGGGAGGCAGGGACAAATCCACAGCCGGCGCGGGCGACGAGGCCAACGGCTACCGCGGCCCGGGCAAGCACTACGGTGGCGCGGAACGGCAGACAGCCCACGGCCGGCGCGGGCAGACGCGGTCGACGGGCACCGTGGGTTCGTCAAGCACAACGGCCGGCACGAGCAAACGCGGCCGACGCGAATCGTGGACTCGCCAAGCACCACAGCCGGCGCGGGCGACGAGGCCGACGGCTACCGCGGCCCGGGCAAGCACTACCGCGGCGCGGAGCGACGGACAGCCCACGACCCAGCGCTGGCGGGCGCGGTCGACGGGCACCGTGGGCTCGGCAGGCATTACGGGCGGCGCGGGACGCGCGGACAGCCCAGAGCCAGCGCTGGCGGGCGCGGACGTGTGGGCAACCGCACGTCCGCGCAGCGTGGAGAGACTGGCTAGTGCACGTGCTTGCGGTCCAGGGCGTCGAGCGCGGCGGCGGGGGTGGTATGGGCTAGGTCGACGGCAGTGGCGGTCGGGAGGGAGGCGGCGGACGCTGGGTCCTTCAGGGCCGTCGAGGTGAGTAGGCAGACGACGGTCTCGTGCGGGGCTAGCCAGGCGTCCGCGGCTTGCTTGCGGACGGCCGCGATGGTTGCGGCGGAGGCGGCTTCGACGAACAGGCCCTCGGTCGCTGCCAGCTGTCGTTGGTCGGCGAGCAGCTGTTCCTCGGTGACCGGCACCGCTCGCCCGCCGGTCGCGCAGATCGCTTGTACGGCCTGGCGGGTGTTGTACGGACCGCCGATGGAGAACGCCGCCGTGCTCGTGATCGGCACCGGCCCAAGTGCTGGCTCGCCGCCGCCACCGTCGTGGACGCCACCGACGTCGGTACGGCCGTCACCGCCGCCGTGGCCGCCGTGGCCGCCGTGGCCGCCGTGGCCGCCGTGGCCGTCGTGGACGCCGTCGCCGCCATCACCGCCGTGGACGCCCTCAGCGCCAGCACCGCCCTGGCCACCGCTGCCGTGGTCGTCGTCGCAGTGGTTGCCGTGGTTGCCAATGGCGGCGGGCGCGGTGGACCCGGCGGGCGCGGTGGACCCGGCGGGCGCAGTGGGCGCGAGGGACGTGAGGGCCTGGTCTAGGGCGTGGAACAGCTCGACGGCTACCAGGCGCGGTACGCGGTCGATGTGGCCGGTTGCTTGGAGGTCGGCGAAGCCGCAGTGGATGCCGGATAGGCAGTCGCCGTAGGCGACTGGTAGCACTACTATTGCGTCCGGTACGGCAGCGCCTAGATGGTTGATTCCTTGGTCAGTGGTCGTAGGCGGTTAGTGATCGTTTGCTGGTGACGCCGGTGGTCCAGTTGGTCCAGATGCCGGAGGTGAGGGCGAGGAGTCGCTGGGCGATGCGGGTGAAGACTCCGGTGGGT
>WHTA01000042.1 GCA_009379825.1 Streptosporangiales bacterium | reverse complement strand
GTCAAATGGCGCACCGGATCCGCAGGACGAATCAACCACCTCAAACGCAGCTACGGCTGGAACCGCACCGAACTCACCGGTATCGACGGTACCCGGACCTGGTGCGGACACGGCATCTTCGCCCACAACCTGGTCAAGATCAGTGCACTGGCCGCGTGAAGAGCCACCCGGGAAGACCACGCTCGAAGAAACCCACCAAACACGAACCAGGTCACCCCAGCCCACCATTTTTCAGGTCGAAGTACCTACGGCGGAGAACACGCACGAGGTCGCGCACAGCGTCAACCCGGACGCGGTCGTCGTCTACGCCGACAACGACCCTGCCGTGATCGCGCACGGCAGAGTGCTGCTCGAGGACAACGACCACTCCTTCTTCGTCCCCGGCGACCTCACCGAGCCCGAGGAGAGCCTCGCCAACCCGGTCGTCACCGCACACCTCGACCTGGAGCGGCCGATCGCCCTGCTGCAGTGCCTCACCGTCCACCACATCCCCGACCTCGACCACGCGCGGCGGGTGATCGCGGGTTACGCCGAGCGGCTGGCGAGCGGGTCCTTCGTCGGGATGACGCACGCGCAACGACCGGACGCCGACAGCGAGCACTACACCGAGCTGATGCAGGCGTACGACAAGTTCAAGCAGGCGAGCGCCGGCTTCACGCTCCGCAGCCGGGACGAGATCGCCTCCCTGCTCGACGGCCTGGAACTGGTCCCGCCCGGCCTGGTGATCACCGAGGACTGGTGGCCGGAGGGCCCACGGCACCGACCGCTGTCGCCGATGGAACAGCTCATGGTCGCCTGCGTAGCCCGCAAGCCCTAGCCCTGGCGGGCCAGCTCACTCCGGGTCGTACGCGAGGTTCGGCCGCAGCCAGCGCTCGATCTCGGCGACGTCGGTGCCGCACCGCTTCGCGTAGTCCTCGACCTGGTCCTTGCCGATCCGCCCGACCGTGAAGTACCGCGACGACGGGTGCGCGAACACGATCCCGCTGACGCTGGCGGCCGGGTTCATGGCGAACGACTCGGTCAGGCTGACGCCGATCTCCTCGGCGCCGAGCAGGTCGAACAGGTCCTGCTTCTGGGTGTGGTCCGGGCACGCCGGGTAGCCGAGCGCCGGCCGGATGCCGCGGAAACGCTCCGCGTGCAGGTCCGCCAGCGCCGGGGTGACGTCGGGCTCGAACCAGGCGCGCCGCGCCTCCAGGTGGACGTACTCGGCGAACGCCTCGGCGAGCCGGTCCGCGAGCGCCTTCACCATGATCGCCTTGTAATCGTCGTTCGCGGCCTCGTACTCGCCGGCGAGCTCGCCCGCGCCGAGGATGGTGACCGCGAAACCGCCGAGGTGGTCGCCCTCGGGCGCCAGGAAGTCGGCGAGCGAACGGTTCGGCCGACCCTTCGGCTTCTCCGTCTGCTGCCGCAGCATCGGCAGCCGTACGGTGCCCGCCCCACCCTCGACGACGAGGTCGTCGCCGTCGGCGTGGGCCGGCCAGAAGCCGTAGCAGCCGCTGGCACGGAACCTGCCCTCTGCGATGATCTCGTCGAGCAGCGCGTTGGCGTCGTCGAACAGCTCCCTGGCGACCGGCTGGTCGAGGATCGCCGGGTACTTGCCCTTGAGCTCCCAGGCGAGGAAGAGGAACTGCCAGTCGATGTACTCCCGCAGCGTCGCGATGTCCGGCTCGACCTTGCGCACGCCGGTGAAGTCGGGGCTCGGCAGCTCGTCGAACGCCACCGGCTCCCGGTTGTCCCGCGCCTGCTCGAGGGTGAGCAGCGGCTTCTGTTTCCTGCCCTCGTGCTTCTCCCGCAGGTCCTGCTGCTCGATCCGGTTCTGCTTGTCCAGCTGCTCCGCACGCCCCGGGTCGAGCAGGTCGGACACCACGCCGACCACCCGGGACGCGTCGAGCACGTGCACCGTGGTCGCGTCGTACGCGGGCGCGATCCGGACCGCGGTGTGCTGCTTGGAGGTGGTCGCCCCGCCGATGAGCAGCGGCAGCTCGATCCCCCTCCGCTGCATCTCGGTGGCGACGCCGACCATCTCGTCCAGCGACGGGGTGATCAGGCCGGAGAGCCCGACCGCGTCGACCCCTTCGGAGATCGCCGTGTCGAGGATCTTCGCGGCCGGCACCATCACGCCGAGGTCGATCACCTCGTAGCTGTTGCAGCCGAGTACGACGCCGACGATGTTCTTGCCTATGTCGTGCACGTCGCCCTTGACGGTGGCGAGCACGACCTTGCCGTGACCGCCGTCCTCGTCGACCAGACCGGCCTTGCGCGCCGCCTCCTTCTCCGCCTCCATGAACGGCTCGAGGTAGGCGACGGAACGCTTCATCGCCCGCGCGCTCTTCACGACCTGCGGCAGGAACATCTTCCCGGCACCGAACAGGTCGCCGACGACCTTCATGCCGTCCATCAGCGGGCCCTCGATGACGTCGAGCGGGCGGTCGGCGGCCTGCCTGGCCTCCTCGGTGTCCTCCTCGATGTAGTCGACGATGCCGTGCACCAGAGCATGCGACAGCCGCTCCCCGACGGGCGCCTCGCGCCACGACAGGTCGACCTCGCGCTTGGTGCCCGAGCCCTTCACCGTCTCAGCGAACTCGACCAGCCGGTCGGTCGCGTCGTCGCGCCGGTTGAACAGCACGTCCTCGACGAGCTCGAGCAGGTCCTTCGGGATGTCCTCGTACACCGCGAGCTGGCCGGCGTTGACGATGCCCATGTCCAGGCCCGCCTGCACCGCGTGGTACAGGAACGCCGAGTGCATCGCCTCGCGGACGACCTCGTTGCCGCGGAACGAGAACGACAGGTTGGAGATACCGCCGCTGGTGCGCGCACCGGGGCAGCGCTGCTTGATCAGCGGCAGCGCCTCGATGAACGCCTTCGCGTAGTCGTTGTGCTCCTCGATGCCGGTGGCGACGGCGAGGATGTTCGGGTCGAACACGATGTCGTCAGGCGGGAAGCCCACCTTCTCGGTGAGCAGGTCGTACGCGCGACCCGAGATCGCCACCTTGCGCTCGGCCGTGTCGGCCTGGCCCTGCTCGTCGAACGCCATCACGACGACGCCGGCGCCGTAGTCACGGATCCGGCGCGCCTGCTCGAGGAACGGCTCCTCGCCCTCCTTCAAGCTGATCGAGTTGACCACGCCCTTGCCCTGCACGCACTTCAGCCCGGCCTCGAGCGCGCTCCACCGGGAGCTGTCGAGCATCACGGGGATGCGCGCGACCTCCGGCTCGGTCGCGATCAGGTTCAGGAACGTGGTCATCGCCTGCTCGCTGTCGAGCAGATCTGCGTCCATGTTGACGTCGAGCAGGTTCGCGCCGCCGCGCACCTGCTCGAGCGCGACGTCCACGGCCGCCTGGTAGTCGTCCGCCTCGATCAGCCGACGGAACCGCGCCGAGCCGGTGACGTTGGTGCGCTCGCCGACCATGACGAACCCGGTGTCCTGGGCGAACTCGAACGGCTCCAGACCGCTGTACCTGGTGGTCGGCTCCCGCTCGGGCAACGGCCGGCGCGGGATCTCCGCGACCTTCTTCGCGATCGCGTTGATGTGGTCAGGGGTGGTGCCGCAGCAGCCGCCGACGACGTTCACCAGGCCGTCGCCGGCGAACCCGGCGAGCAGCCCGCCGGTCTCCGCCGGCGTCTGGTCGTAGCCGCCGAACGCGTTCGGCAGGCCGGCGTTCGGGTAGGATGCGGTGTACGTGCCGGCCAACCTGGACAGGTCCGCGACGTGCGGGCGCATCTCCTCGGCGCCGAGCGAGCAGTTCAACCCGACGAGCAGCGGCTCCGCGTGCTCGACGGAGTTCCAGAACGCCTCGACCGTCTGGCCGGACAGGGTGCGCCCGCTGAGGTCGACGATGGTCACGGAGATCCACAGCGGCAGCTGTGGCGCGACCTCACGCGCCGCGGTGACCGCGGCCTTCGCGTTCAGCGTGTCGAAGATCGTCTCGATCAGCAGCACGTCGACGCCCTCGGCGAGCGCCTGGATCTGCTCCGCGTACGAGTCGTACACCTGGCTGTACGACACCGCGCGGAACGCGGGGTCCTCCACCTTCGGCGACAGCGACAGCGTGACGTTCAGCGGCCCGACCGAGCCGGCCACGAACCTGCCGCCGGCCTCGTCGGCGGCCTGCCTGGCGATCTGGGCCGCCTGCAGGTTCATCTCCTTGACGTACGCCTGCAGCCCGTAGTCGGCCTGTCCGATGCTCGTCGCGGTGAACGTGTTCGTCGTGGTGATGTCCGCGCCGGCGTCGAGATACTGCCGGTGCACGTCGAGCACCACATCGGGACGGGTCAGATTGAGCAGGTCGGGGTCACCGGTCACGTCGTGCGTGTGGTTGCCGAACCTGTCACCGCGGTAATCCTCGGGAGCGAGGCCGGCGGCCTGCAGCATCGTGCCCCAAGCGCCGTCCAGGACGAGGATTCGTTGGTCGAGCGCGTCCCGAAGAGACTGGGTCTTGTTCTTGTTCTTGTCCACCTGTTCACCTCCCTTTAGTGTCTGGGAGGCGCCCTTGTTTCGTCTAGCGGGCCGAGCGTGGCGGACATAGCTATGCCCGTTGCAGCGCCTCTCGGCTTCCCCTCGACCATATCGTCATTCCGCTCGCGATGTGCCACCCCTGGTGGAACGGGCGGTCTACCAGGAACGACGTGGCGTGCCGGTCGTCAGGCGTGCTCGCGGGCCGCGGCGTCGTGCAGGCCGAGCAGCTCGACGGCCCGCTCGCGCATCTCCACCTTGCGTACCTTCCCCGTCACGGTCATCGGGAACTCGTCGACGACGTGCACGTAGCGCGGGATCTTGAAGTGCGCGAGCTGGCCGGCGCAGAACTCCCTGACAGCCTCGGCGGTCAGCGGCTCCGCGCCCGGCTTCATCCGCACCCACACCATCAGCTCCTCGCCGTACTTCGCGTCCGGCACGCCGATGACCTGAGCGTCCAGAATGTCCGGATGCGTATAGAGGAACTCCTCGATCTCCCGCGGGTAGACGTTCTCGCCGCCGCGGATCACCATGTCCTTGATCCTGCCGGTGATGTTCACGTAGCCGTCGTCGTCCATCACCGCAAGGTCGCCGGTGTGCATCCAGCGCGCGGCGTCGATGACCTCGGCGGTCTTGTCCGGCTGCTCCCAGTACCCGAGCATCACCGAGTACCCGCGGGTGCACAGCTCCCCCGGCTCACCGCGCGGCACGGTCAGCCCGGTCTCCGGGTCGACGACCTTCAGCTCCAGGTGCGGCATGACCCGGCCGACGGTGGACACCCGCTTCTCGACCGAGTCGTCCGGCCTGGTCTGCGTGGACACCGGCGAGGTCTCCGTCATGCCGTACGCGATCGCCACCTCCGCCATGCCGAGCTTGCCGATCACCTGGTTCATCACCTCGACCGGGCACGGCGAGCCGGCCATGATGCCGGTGCGGAGGCTGGACAGGTCGTACGCGTCGATGCCAGGTTCGGCGAGCTCCGCGATGAACATCGTCGGCACCCCGTAGAGCGACGTGCACCCCTCGGCGGCGACCGCGGCCAGCGTGGCCTGCGGCTCGAACGCCGGCGCAGGGATGACCATGCACGCACCGTGGCTGGTACAGGCCAGGTTGCCCATCACCATGCCGAAGCAGTGGTAGAACGGCACCGGGATGCAGACCCTGTCCACCTCCGTGTAGCGGCACAGCTCGCCGACGAAGAAGCCGTTGTTCAGGATGTTGTGGTGGCTCAGCGTGGCGCCCTTCGGGAAGCCCGTGGTGCCCGAGGTGTACTGGATGTTGATCGGGTCGTCGGCGGACAGCGTCGCCTGGATCGCCGGCAGCCGTTCCCTGTCGGCGGCCCGGCCGGACTCGACGAGCGCTGTCCACCGGTCGCTGTCGAGCAGCACCACGTCAGTCAGCGCCGGGCAGTGCGGCCGCGCCTGGTCGATCATCGCGGCGTAGTCGGACGTCTTGAACTGCTGCGCCGCCACCAGCAGCCTGATGCCGGCCTGGCCGAGCACGTACTGCAGCTCGTGCGAGCGGTACGCGGGGTTGATGTTGACCAGGATGGCGCCGAGCTTCGCCGTCGCGTACTGCACCAGCGTCCACTCCGCGCGGTTCGGGGCCCAGATGCCCACCCGGTCGCCCTTGCCGACGCCCAGCTCGAGCAGCCCCAGCGCCACCGCGTCCACGTCCGCGGCGAGCTCGGCGTACGTCCAACGGTGGCCGGCGGCGCAGTCGACGAGCGCGTCTCTGCCGGGGAACACCCGGACCGTCCGGTCGAAGTTGTCACCGATGGTGTCACCGAGCAGCGGCACCTCGGAGACTCCGGACGAGTAGCTTGGCCTGGCAGGAGCTGTCGTCGTCATCGCCGGCGTCCTCTCGCGGCAGTGCGAACCACCCGGGTTTGCCGGACCGTAACGCCAGCCCCGGCCTGCGTCAATACGCGCCGGCACGGTCACGCGGGACGCGGGGACGGCGGGCAGGTAGCCTGGGCCTTGTCCTGCAAAGTGAGGCATTGAAGAGGCGATGTCGGCCGTGTCCCAGTCAAGTGAATCCCGGCCTGAGCCAGTTCACCAGTTCGGACCCAACGAGTGGCTCGTAGACGAGCTGTACCAGCAGTACGTCCAGGATCCACAGTCCGTCGACAAGGTGTGGCAGGACTTCTTCGCCGACTACAAGCCGCAGTCCGGCTCGCCGGCCGCAGCAACACCGCCACCGACGACAACCACCCCGCCCGCGAACGCGAGCACGCCGGCACCGGCACCCGCGCAGCAGCAGCCGGCGCAGAGCGCGCCGCAGCCCGCGGCCAAGCCGGCGCCTGCCGCGACCGACGGCGCCGCGGCGAAGCCGGCCACCCCGCCCGCGCAGCCCGCGGCCGACGTGGACGCCAAGGCCGTCACGCAGTCCCCGCTCAAGGGCGCCGCGGCACGCGTCGTCACGAACATGAACCAGAGCCTGGAGCTGCCGACCGCGACCAGCGTGCGTGCGGTGCCGGCGAAGCTGCTCGTCGACAACCGCATCGTGGTGAACAACCACCTCAAGCGCACCCGTGGCGGCAAGATCAGCTTCACCCACGTGATCGGGTACGCGGTGGTCAAGGCCGCCGCCGAGATGCCGGAGATGAACTCGGCCTTCGCCGAGGTCGACGGCAAGCCGCACCTGGTGCAGCCCGAGCATGTCAACCTCGGCATCGCGATCGACCTGCAGAAGAGCGACGGCAGCCGCACCCTGGTGGTCCCGTCGATCAAGCTGGCCGAGACGCTCGACTTCGCCAGCTTCCTGCGCGCCTACGAGGAGGTCGTCCGCAAGGCCCGCAACAACAAGCTGACCATCGACGACTTCACCGGCACCAGCATCTCCATCACCAACCCCGGCATGATCGGCACCGTCCACTCGGTGCCGCGGCTGATGAAGGGGCAGGGCTGCATCGTCGGCGTCGGCGCGATGGAGTACCCGGCCGAGTTCCAGGGCATGTCGCCGGAGACACTCGCCCGCCTCGCGGTCAGCAAGATCATGACGCTGACCTCGACGTACGACCACAGGATCATCCAGGGTGCGCAGTCCGGTGAGTTCCTCCGCCGGGTGCACGAGCTGCTGCTCTCCGACACCTTCTGGGACGACATCTTCCGCTCGCTGCGGGTGCCGACGGTGCCGATCCGCTGGGCACCGGACCTGCCGGCCAGCCACGAGGACGACATCCACAAGCAGGCACGGGTCTTCGAGCTGATCCACGCGTACCGGGTGCGCGGCCACCTGATGGCGGACACCAACCCGCTCGAGTACGAGCTGCGCAGCCACCCCGACCTCGACATCGGCTCGCATGGTCTCACCCTGTGGGACCTCGACCGCGAGTTCGCCACCGGCGAGACGTTCGGCGACGAGCCGATGATGAAGCTGCGCAAGATCCTCAGCATCCTGCGCGACACGTACTGCCGCACTGTCGGCATCGAGTACATGCACATCCAGGACCCGCACGAGCGCACGTGGATCCAGGACCGGGTCGAGCACAAGCACGAGAAGCCACAGCGTGAGCTGCAGCTGCGCATCCTGAACCGGCTGAACGTGGCCGAGGCGTTCGAGACGTTCCTGCAGACGAAGTACGTCGGGCAGAAGCGGTTCTCGCTCGAGGGCGCGGAGACGCTGATCCCCGTCCTCGACGCGGTGGTGTCCGCGGCCGGCCAGGAGGAGCTCGACGAGGTCGTCATCGGTATGGCGCACCGCGGCCGGCTCAACGCGCTCGCCAACATCGTCGGCAAGAACTACGCGCAGATCTTCCGTGAGTTCGAGGGCAACCTCGACCCGAAGAGCGCGCACGGCTCGGGTGACGTGAAGTACCACCTGGGCGCCGAGGGCGAGTACGTCGGCCTCGGCGGCGAGAAGATCGCCGTGTCGCTGGTCGCCAACCCCAGCCACCTGGAGGCGGTCGACCCGGTGCTCGAGGGCGTCGTGCGCGCGAAGCAGGACATCATCGACAAGGGCCAGGCGGGCTTCACCGTGCTGCCGCTGCTCGTGCACGGCGACGCCGCGTTCGCCGGGCAGGGCGTGGTTGCGGAGACGCTCAACCTCTCCGGGCTGCGCGGCTACCGCACCGGCGGCACCGTGCACGTGGTGGTAAACAACCAGCTCGGCTTCACCACCGACCCGAGCGCGGCCAGGTCGAGTGTCTACTGCACCGACGTCGCACGGATGGTGCAGGCGCCGATCTTCCATGTGAACGCCGACGACCCGGAGGCGTGCATCAGGGTCGCAAGGCTGGCCTTCGAGTACCGGCAGGCCTTCCACAAGGACGTCGTGGTCGACCTGGTCTGCTACCGGCGGCGCGGCCATAACGAGGGCGACGACCCGTCGATGACGCAGCCGCAGATGTACGACCTGATCGACAACAAGCGCAGCACCCGCAAGGTGTACACCGAGTCGCTGGTCAACCGCGGCGACATCAGCATCGAGGACGCGGACGCGTCGCTGCGCAACTACCGCGACGAGCTTGAGCGGGTGTTCAAGGAGACCAGGGAGGCGGTCACCGACCTGCCGTCCGAGGTACACCCGGCACCGCAGCACTCCACGGCGCACAAGGTGGAGACCGCCGTACCGCTCGAGACGCTGAAGAAGATCGGCGACTCGTTCGTCAACGTCCCGGACGGGTTCACCGTGCACCCGAAGGTGCTGCCGGTGCTCCAGCGGCGGGCCGCGATGACCTCGCAGGGCGGCGTCGACTGGGCGACCGCGGAGCTGTTCGCGTACGGCTCGCTGCTCCTCGACGGCTACCCGGTACGGCTGGCCGGCCAGGACTCCAGGCGCGGCACGTTCGTGCAGCGGCACGCCGTCGTCACCGACAGGTACACCGGCGCCGAGTACAACCCACTGAAGCAGCTCGAGCCCGGGCAGGCGCCGTTCTACATCTACGACTCGCTGCTCAGCGAGTACGCCGCGATGGGCTTCGAGTACGGCTACTCGGTGGCCAACCCGAAGGCGCTGGTCTCCTGGGAGGCCCAGTTCGGCGACTTCGTCAACGGCGCGCAGCTGATCGTCGACGAGTTCATCAGCTCGGCCGAGCAGAAGTGGGGGCAGCGCAGCGGCGTCGTGCTGCTGCTGCCGCACGGCTACGAGGGCCAGGGCCCGGACCACTCCTCCGCACGTATCGAGCGGTTCCTCACGCTGTGCGCACAGGACAACATGACCGTGGCGCACTCGTCGACGCCGTCGAACTACTTCCACCTGCTGCGCCAGCACGCGATGGACAATGTGCACCGGCCGCTCGTGGTGTTCACGCCGAAGCAGGTGCTGCGGCTGAAGGCCGCGGCCTCCCCGATCGAGGAGTTCACCACCGGCAACTTCCAACAGGTGATCAGCGACGACACCGTGGACCCGGCGCAGGCTCGGCGGCTGCTGCTGTGCTCCAGCCGCGTCTGCTACGACCTGATCGCGCGCAGGGAGAAGATCGGCGACCGGACCACGGCGATCGCCCGGCTGGAGCAGCTGCACCCGCTGCCCGGTGCGGCGATCGAGGCGGAGCTCGCCAAGTACCCGTCGCTGCAGGAGGTGCGCTGGGTACAGGACGAGCCGGCGAACATGGGCGCGTGGCCGTTCCTCGCCCTGCAGCTGCCCAAGCACACGGGCGCGTTCACCGTCACGCCGGTCAGCCGGCCGGCGAGCTCCTCGCCTGCGGCCGGGTCGCACCACCTGCACGCGGCCGAGCAGGAGCAGCTGCTCGCCGCCGCCCTCCCCTCGGCCTGATCGACCTGCCGGAGGCACGTCCGTGTACTTCACCGACCGTGGCATCGAGGAGCTGGAGGAGCGTCGCGGCGACGAGTCCGTGACGCTCAGCTGGCTCGCCGACCAACTACGCGACTTCGCCGACGAGCACACCGACTTCGCCGAAGCAGCGGACCGCTTCGCCAGCTGGCTAGCCCGCCGCGACGACGAAGCCGACGAACCAACCGACGACGACTGACTACCCAGCCGTGGCCGGCAAGACGCGATATATCTTGACTCCTGGCTCGAGCGTGCCTATAGTCGCAGCAACACGATATATCTCGTTTGGGAGGCAGCGGTGGAGCGCTGGACGCTGGGTGGGCCGGATTCGGTCACCGTCGACCAAGTCACCGAGCTGAAGGTCAAGCTCGTCGCGGGGCACGTGGACGTCATGACGACGGACGGGCCGCCGCGCATCGAGGTCCACGAGCTCACCGGTGACCCGGTCGTGGTCACCAGCGACGACGGCAGGCTGACCGTCGGCTACGAAGACCTCGGAGGTGTCTTCGACTTCGACGGCAGGCTGGCGAAGGAGACCTTGACCGGGCTCGGCGAGGCGCTTCGCGACCTGTTCGAGAACGGCCGCACCAGCAGGACCGAGGAGTGGGTACGCCAGTTCCCCTGGTCCGGCCGCAAGCGCCACGCGGTGGTGTCCATCGCCGTGCCCAGGCAGTGCAGGGTGGACCTCAACGTGGTCTCGGCCACCGCAGTCGCCGCCGGCATCGACGGCAGCACCACGGTGAAGAGCGTGTCCGGCGGGGTCACCCTGGACGGGCTGTCCGGCGAGGTCGACGCGCACACCGTCTCCGGCGACCTGGAGGCGCAGCTGCTGTCCGGGCGGCTCTCGTTCGTCACGGTGTCCGGCGACCTCACCGTCGCGGAGGCCGCAAGCGACCGCGTCGAGGGCCGCACGGTCTCCGGCGACCTGCTCGCCGACCTCGACCTCGGCCCGGACGGCCGGCTCAGCTTCTCCACCGTGTCCGGCGACGTCACGGCGCGGCTGGCCGCGGACACCGACGCACGCGTCGAGGTGACGTCCACCTCGGGCGACATGACGTCCGGGTTCGACGAGCTGCAGCGCGAACGCAAGCCGGGCAAGAAACGGATCCACGGCACGCTCGGCGGCGGCCACGGCCGGGTCGAGGTGCACACGGTCTCCGGCGACGTACACCTGCTCGCGCGCAAGAAGCCGAGCACGACGGCCGCGGCGGCGGGCGGGCAGGACCAATGAGCTCGGTGTTCGGACACGGCCGGCTGCGGCTGTACCTGCTGAAGCTGCTCGACGAGCAGCCGCGGCACGGCTACGACATCATCCGCTCGCTCGAAGACCGGTTCATGGGCGTCTACGCCCCGTCGGCCGGCACCATCTACCCGCGGCTGTCCAGGCTCACCGAGGAGGGCCTGGTCGAGCACGAGGTCAGCGGGGGCAAGAAGATCTACCGCCTCACCGACGCCGGCCGCGCCGAGCTCGCCGACCGCGCCGACGAGCTGGCCGCCCTCGAGCAGGACATCGACCGCTCGGTACGCGACCTCGCGCGGGAGGTGCGCGAGGACGTGCGCGCGTCCGTACGTGGCCTGCGCGAGGAGCTGAAGACCGCGGCCCGCGAGGTGCGCGACGCAGAGAACCAGCGGACCGACGGCGACGACCGCGGCGGCGCGCCGTGGGAGAACCTCTCCGACTGGCCCGGCTGGGCCGAGGCGAAGCAGGCCATGGAGGAGGCGAAGCGCGCGGTCAAGGAGAGCACCAGGTCGCTGCACGGCGAGTGGCGGCACGGCTGGGACATGGAGGGGAAGCGGCCGGCGCACCAGCTGCTGCAGGCCGCCGACGAGCTCCGCGCGGAGGTACGCAAGGCGGTGCAGGCCAACCTCGGCGAGGACGTGCTGCGCGACATGCACACGACGCTGCAGGGCGCCCTGACCCACGTCCGCGACCTGCGTCGTTGAGACCGTGGCCGGACGCAAGCTGCTGCACCGCAGCACCGGCGTCGTGGAGACGCCCGTCGAGCGGGTACGCGACCTCGTGCTGACCGTCCGCCCTGGACCGGTGAGCGACACCAACGGCTGGCTGCTCACGGATCTCGGCGAGACGCTGTCCGGCGGTCCGCAGCGGTTCACCCTGACGATCGCCGGTGGCACCCAGACCGTCGAGCTGTCGGCCGACACCCTCGCGATCCAGGGCGGCTGGTGGTACCGCGGCGAGTGGACGGTGGCCGTCACCGGCGACGGCACACAGGTGACGTACCGCGTCTACAACGTGGCCAGCAAGACCCGCTGGCTGGTGCCGCTGGCCAACCGGTTCTTCTTCGGTTTCCAGGAACAGCAGCGGCAGGGGTTCCGCGACGTGCTCGACCGGCTCAGTCGAGCGTGAAGACGATCTTGCCGAACAGGTCACCGTCGAGCATGGCCTGGAAGCCGTCGCGCGCGGACGACATCGGCAGCTCCCTGTCGATCGCCGGCCGCGCGCCTGTGACGTCGAGGAACGACAGCAACTGCTGCAGCTCGCTGCGGTCGCCCATGGTGGACCCGATGACCGAGAGCTGGGTGTAGAAGACGCGCTGCAGCTCCGCGGACGGGTCCGGCCCGGTGGTCGCGCCGCTGACCACGATCCGGCCGCCAGGCCGCAGGCACTTCACCGAGTGGCTCCAGGTCGCCTTGCCCACCGTCTCCATCACCGCGTCGACGCGCATCGGCAGCCGCGCACCCGACTCGAACGCCTCGTGCGCGCCAAGCTCGACGGCGCGCTTGCGCTTCGCGTCGCTGCGGCTGGTCGCGAAGACCCGCAGGCCCGCGGCGCGGGCGAGCACGATCAGCGCCGTCGCGACGCCTCCCCCTGCGCCCTGCACGAGCACCGAGCCGCCTGGCTGCAGCCCAGAGTTGGTGAACAGCATCCGGTACGCCGTCAGCCAGGCGGTCGGCAGGCACGCGGCTTCGGTGAAGCTCAACGTGGCCGGCTTGGCGAGCAGGTTGCGCCGCGGCACCAGTACCTGCTCGGCGAACGTCCCGTCGTAGCGCTCGGAGAGCAGCGACCGCTTCGGGTCGAGCGTCTCGTCGCCGAGCCAGTCGTCGCTTGGGATCACCGAGTGCGCGACGACGTCGTCGCCGTCCTCGTCAACGCCGGCGACGTCGCAACCGAGCACGCGTGGCAGCTCGTCGGCGCCGAGCCCGACGCCGCGCAGCGACCAGATGTCGTGCTGGTTCAGCGATGCAGCCCGTACGGTGACAGCCGTCCACCCCGGCCGGTCGGCCGGCGCGGGCCGTTCATCGAGTGTCAGGCCGGCGAGCGGATCGGCGTCGTTGAAGTCGGTGACACTGATAGCGAACATGGGGCGACTGTAACGGTGCTCGGCGGCCAAACCAATGCTGCCGGGCAAACCTCACACCGACCGGCGCCGGGGTCAGGCGTCGGCGGCCGCCGCCACCGCCCGCGACACCGCCGGCACCACCCGGTCGTCGAACGGGCTGGGGATGACGTACGTCGGGCTCAGCTCGCTGCCGACCAGGTCGGCCAGCGCGTCGGCCGCGGCGAGCTTCATCGCAGGTGTCACCGCCGCCGCCCGCGCGCCCAGCGCGCCGCGGAAGATGCCGGGGAACGCGAGCACGTTGTTGATCTGGTTCGGGTAGTCGCTGCGCCCGGTGGCGACCACGGCCGCGTGCCGGCCCGCGACGTCCGGGTGCACCTCGGGGTCGGGGTTGGCCAGCGCGAACACGATCGGGTCGTCGTCCATCGCGGCGACCGCCTCCTCGGCGACACGGCCGCCCGAGACGCCGACGAACACGTCCGCGCCGCGCAGCCCGTCGGCCAGCGACCCGCGCAGGCCGTCGTTGTTCGTCTCCTTTGCCAACGCTTCCTTCACCGGGGTGAGACCGTCCCTGCCGGGGTGCAGGATGCCGCGGCTGTCCGCGACCACCACGTCGCCGATGCCGGCCTCGAGCAGGATCCGCGCTACGGCCACGCCGGCCGCGCCGGCGCCGGAGATCACCACCCTGGTGTCCGCCGTGTCGCGCTCGGTCAGCCGCAGCGCGCCGCGCAGGGCGGCGAGCACGACGACCGCCGTGCCGTGCTGGTCGTCGTGGAACACCGGGATGTCCAGCTGCGCGTCCAGCCGCTGCTCGATCTCGAAGCAGCGCGGCGCGCTGATGTCCTCCAGGTTGATCCCGCCGAACGCCGGGGCGATCCGGACGACGGTGTCGACGATCTCGTCCACGTCGTTGGTGTCCAGGCAGATCGGCACGGCGTCGACGTTGCCGAACTCCTTGAACAGCAGGGCCTTGCCCTCCATGACCGGCAGCGCCCCGAGCGGGCCGATGTCGCCGAGGCCGAGCACGGCGGAGCCGTCGGTCACGACGGCGACCGTGCCGCCCTTCCAGGTGTAGCGGTACGCGAGCTCGGGGTCCTCCGCGACCGCCGTGCTCACCCTCGCCACACCCGGGGTGTACGCGAGCGAGAGGCCGGCGCGGTCCCGTATGCGCACGGTCGGGCGGACCTCGATCTTGCCGCCATGGTGCAGCGGGAACGCCGGATCCGACTCGTATTCCGGAAAGCTGGACACGCTGATCCCCTCAGCTCTTATCTGGCAACCAGGAGCGCGACGTGACGTCGGCATTGATGTACGCCGGTCACCGCAGGCGCGCAACGAGGATCGCTCGCGTCGTGTGATTCTGACAGAAAGCGGTCGGCCGCCCGCGAGCGGGTGAGCCCAACCGTTGGCATGCGGTGCGGGAAGATGTGATCATCGACGCCAACCGTCGCCGATAGGGGATCATGTGGATCTCACGTCGTATGCCGAGCTCGCCGTCCGCCTGGTCAACACCAACGACCTGAGCCGCGAAGACGGGGACCAGCTCACCGACCTCGCGCAGCTGCGCGCGTTCTTCGCCGACCTCCCCAAGTCCAGGGCGACCTGTACGAAGAACGACCTGCGCCAGCTGCGGGAGCTGCGCGACCGGCTGCGCGCGGTGTTCGAAGCGGTCGAGGCGGACGACGTGCGCGGCGCAATGGTGAAGCTGAACGCGCTGCTGACCGAGTTCCCGGTCCGGCCGGTCGTCACCGACCACGACGACTCCGGCTGGCATCTGCACCTCAGTGAGTCCGGCTCACCGACCGAGCGCTACGTGGCGCGGGCGGTGTTCGGCATCGCCACCCTGGTCACCGAGCTCACCCCGGACCGGCTCGGCGCCTGCCAGGCCGACCCGTGCCGGTTCGTCTTCCTCGACACGTCCACCAACAGGTCCAGGCGGTACTGCTCGGACCGGTGCGCCACCCGGGCGAACGTGGCCGCCTACCGCGCCCGCCGCAGGGAGCAGGCCGGCCGCGCCACCGGCTGACCGCCTCGCCCGGTCCGCGGCGGTCAGGACAGCCGGCCGCCGCCGCTGGCGCGGTACAGGTCGCGCAACGTCGCCACCTCGGCGCCGTGGTGGATGACCTCACGGTTGATGTGCAGCACGAGCGTGGCGCGCGGGTGCCGCGCCCACGGGCCCTCGGCAATGCCGCACTCCGCCTCCAGGTCGGCGGCGGTCCACGACTGCACGCCCTTCACCCACCGGTCGTACGCGTCGTCGAGGGCGGCCAGGCCGTCCGCGGCGCTGCCCGGCCAGTCCCGCGTCTGCAACTGCGCGCCGTACTCCTGCTGCGTGACGCCGTCGAAGTGGGTGGCGGTGCGCATTCCCAGCACCAGGACGCTCACATGGGCCAGCCGCCACGCGATCGTGGTGACCGGCGGCGGGCTCGGCTCGCTCGGCGCCCAGTCGCAGGAGAAGCCGCCCTCGGGGCGTGGCCGGATCGACCAGCAGCCGGCCACCGGCTCCCAGAAGTACTCGTCGTCGGTCAGGTCGTCCAGGCGCGGACGCAGCTGGCTCGTCCAGTGCCACTGCAGCTGCTCGAGCAGTTCACGGTGGTAGTCGATGGTCATGGCTTCGACGATACGGTGGGTTCCCGCCAGGGCTGTGGCGACATCTCGACGAGGAGGCAAGCCGTGCCCACACCGGCCACCGCATCGTACGTCCATCCGATGGTGCCACGGGTGGAGCGCCAGCAACGCATCCTCGAGGAGCTACGCGCGAGCGCCCCGAAGGCGGTCGCCGTCGACGCGCTCGCCCGCGCGCGCTCGGCGTCAGCGCGCGCAGCATCGAGCGGGACGTCCAGCAGCTCCGCACGGCCGGCGTGCCGATCGCGTCCAGGCGCGGCCCGCGCGGCGGCTACTCGTTCACCGTGAGCCGCAGCCGCACCAGCGTGGAGCTCACCACCGGCGAGATCGCCGTACTCGTCGCGTCCCTGGTGGGCATCGGCCCGCTGGGCTCCGCGACCGCCCAGTCCGCGCTGGACAAGCTGGTCGGCGCGCTGGACTGAGCGCTAGTCCCACGCCGCGCGCTGCGCGTCGCCGAGCGCCTCGCTCACCGGCCGGGAGATGACGCAGAACGCGGCGACCACCGCGGCCGCGCCGAGCACGATGCCCGGCACGTACTGCTGCGCCTGGACGAGAGCCACCGCCACCGGCACACACAGCAGCTGGGTCAGCAACGCCGGCGCCCGTCCCCAGCGCCTGCGCAGGAACAGCCCCCGCGCCACGACCACCAGCCCCGCCCCGACGGCAAGGCCGAACAGCGCCATGACCTCCGCGCCGGCGAGGTCCGACGAACCACCGACGAGCGCGCCCACCCCCACGACCACCGCGAGCACGGCGACGAGAACGCCCTGCAGGAACACGATCACCGCGGCCGTCACGAGCAGTGGCGGTCTGCCGGCAAGCCACTCGGTCACGTACGGCAGCCTATCCGCCCGAGGGTGTGCCGCTGGCCGCCGCTCGCCTCGGGACGCCATTGCGAGGCACACCCTAGGCTGGTCGCATGCGTGCTGTCCTGGTGGTGAACCCGAACGCCACCACTACGACATCTCGCACGCGCGATGTCCTCTGCCGCGCGCTCGCCAGCGAGACGAAGCTCGACATCGTGGAGACCAGGTACCGCGGGCACGCCGCGGCCCTCGCCCAGCACTGCGTCACCGAGGAGGTCGACGCGCTCGTCGTGCTCGGCGGCGACGGCACGGTGAACGAGGTCGTGAACGGGTTGCTCGCCGGCGGTCCGGTCGGCCGGCTGCCCGCGCTCGCGGTGATCCCCGGCGGCAGCACGAACGTCTTCGCCCGCGCGCTCGGCCTGCCGAGCGACGCGGTCGAGGCGACGGGCGCGGTCATCGATGCGCTGCGGTCGGGCCGCAGGCGCCCCATCGGGCTCGGCCAGGCCGACGACCGCTACTTCACGTTCTGCTCCGGCCTCGGCCTGGACGCGGAGATCGTTCGTGCGGCTGAGGCGCTGCGGTCGACCGGGCTGAAGGTGTCGAACTCGGTGCACCAACGCACCGCCGTGCGGTACTTCTTCACCGCCTCCGACCGCAGACACCCGCCGCTGGCCATCGAACGGCCCGGCCAGCCGACGATCCCCGACCTCTTCTGTGCCATCGTGCAGAACACGGCACCGTGGACGTACGCGGGGAAACAGGCCCTGAACCCGTGCCCGGACGCGTCGTTCGACACCGGTCTCGACGTCTTCTCGCTCCGCACCATGCGCACCATCGCCTCGACGGACCAACTGATGCGGATCCTCGGCCGCAGCACGAAGAAGCCGGGTGGCCGGTCCGCGCTGGTTCTCCACGACATGCCCGAGTTCACCGTCACCGCGGTACGCCCACTCCCCCATCAAGTTGACGGTGAGTACCTGGGCGAGCGCGAACGGGTAACGTTCCGGAGCGTCCCCGAGGCGCTCGACGTCGTGCTTTGAGTAATCGGGCTGTAACGGATGACCGGATTCCTCCGATCCCCTCTATGGTGATGCACTGAACCACGATGTGATCGAGCAGACAGACGGATAGATCGATTTTCCCGGGGTAAACCCTTGCGGATAGGCCTTTCACCTGGAAAGGTCGGAATCCACACCACAGAAGCGTTCGCTGTCAGCGTCTCGCTCAGATCGTGAAAGTATTCACAAGGAGATGGTTCGGACGTGACTCGTCACCGAGGCACGTCTGCTCCTTGGGCCCCCACCAGAAACGGAGGAAAGGGAGACTGATGGACTGGCGCCACCGGGCGAAGTGTCGTGAGGTCGATCCGGAGTTGTTCTTCCCGATCGGCAACACTGGCCCCGCGCTACTACAGATCGAAGAAGCAAAGGCTGTCTGCCGGCAGTGCCCGGTCATGGACCCTTGCCTCGAATGGGCCCTTTCCACCGGCCAGGATGCTGGTGTCTGGGGCGGCATGAGCGAGGACGAGCGCCGCGCGCTCAAGCGTCAGCGCGTACGCAATCGCGCGCAGGCGACTGCCTGATCGGCCCCCGACCGATCAACAAGCCCCGATGAGATAACCAAGGCCCGCGGCCTGTGCCGTGGGCCTTTTGGTTGCCCCGCTTGGTTGCCCCGCCTTCCCAATGCTCGAGCACACGCTCGACCTGTGCAGATCAGCAACTCCCGTCGGCCAGGCCGGCTTTCTCGGCCCGATCGACGCCACCTCCGCGTCGCGATCAGGTCGGGTGGCTGTGCCTGGCCGTAATCGGCGGGCTGTCGCCCCTACTCAGCGTCCTCCCACGGCGTACGTCTCGTGACACCGCGGGTGGCGGCCAGCGGCAGGTCGAGCACGGCCTGCGTGCCGCCGCTGTCGCACCCGTCGATCTCGAGCACGCCGTGCAGCTCGCTGCCGACCAGCGTGCGGACGATCTGCAGCCCGAGGTTCCCCGACGCCGCCAGGTCGAACTCCGGCGGCAGGCCCACCCCGTCGTCCACGACGACCACGCGCAGCTGCTCGCCCGCGCGCTCGGCGACCAGCGAGACGCTGCCAGAACGCCCGCGCAGCCCGTGCTCGACGGCGTTCTGCAGCAGCTCGGTGAGGACCAGCGAAAGCGGCGTCGCGACGTCCGCCGGCAGCACGCCGAACGTACCGCGGCGCACGGTCTCGACCTGGCCGGCCGCCGCCGACACCTCCCCCACCATGCCGAGCAGCCGCTCCGCGACGCCGTCGAAGTCCACCATCTCGTCCTCGGACTGCGAGAGCGTCTCGTGCACCACGGCGATCGAGCCGACCCGGCGCACGGCCTCGCCGAGCGCCGCGCTCGCCTGCGGCGCGTCCTCGAGCCTGCGCGCCTGCAGCCGCAGCAGCGCCGCCACGGTCTGCAGGTTGTTCTTCACCCGGTGGTGGATCTCCCGGATGGTCGCGTCCTTGGTGAGGAGCTCCCGCTCCCTGCGGCGCAGCTCGGAGACGTCCCGCACCAGCACCAGGCCGCCGATCCGCCGGCCGTCCGGGTCGATCGGGATGGTGCGTAGCTGCAGCGCCACCTGGCCATTGTCGACCTCGGCGTTGGCCGCCGCACGCCCGGTAACGACCTGCGACAGCGTGTCGTCCACCGGCTCCGCGGACGGGGCGAGGTCGTGCGTGACGGCGTCCAGCCGCTTCCCCACCAGGTCGGCGGCCAGCCCCAGCCTGCGGTACGCGGACAGCGCGTTCGGGCTCGCGTACCCGACCACCCCGTCCACGTCCAGCCGCACCAGGCCGTCGCCGACCCGCGGCGACCTGCCGAGCTCGTGCACCGCGCCCGGCTTGGGGAACCGCCCGGAGGCGATCATCTGGGCCAGCTCGGTGGCGGTGCGCAGGTAGGTGAGCTCCAGCCGGCTGGGCGTCCGTACGCCGGTGAGGTTGGTGTGCCTGGCGATCACGCCGAGCACGTCGTCGCCGCGGCGTACGGGGATGGTCTCCTCCCGTACGGGGACGTCGCCGGAACGCCACGAGGAGTCGCCTTCCCGGCAGATCCGGCGTTCCTCCCACGACCGGTCGACCAGCCGCATCCGACCGCGGTCGACCACCCTGCCTACCATGTCGTCAGTGTGCGCGGTCGGGCCGGTCGCTGGCCGCACCTGCGCGATGCACACCCAGGAGGCGCCCCCGTCGATGGGGAGCCACAGGAGCAGGTCGGCGAAGGACAGGTCGGCCAGCAGCTGCCACTCGGAGGCGAGCATGTGCAGCCACTCGATATCGGCGGCGCTCGCGGGACTGTGCTGCCGAACGAGCTCGGAGAGGGTCGGCACGTGAGCAGGGTACCCGGGCGCGGCGCCCGGTGTTCGCACCGCCGGGACGCCCGACACGCCCGTACCCGACACGGCTGCACCGTCATCGGTTCGGATCGCGGATACTGGCAGGATGAGTAGGGATGGTGATGGATAGCCAGACGGCGGCCAACCAGGTCGCGTTCTGGGAACAGGTGCTGCGCGACGACTGTGCGCTGCCCTCCTACCCTCCCCTGGACGAGCTGACCGTCGACCTCACCCGGATGCTCGGGTCACCGGACGGCCACGAGCGCGACGAGGTCGCGTACCCGGTCCTCTCCACCTGGATCCGCAGGGGCGTCTACGACGACCTGCTCGAGGGTCTCGGCGACGGGATGTGCGTCGGCCTGGACAACGGCCTCGGCGCCGACGGCCACGACGCGGTGTTCCGGCGGTCGTTCTCCGCCGTCGTCCTCGCGGACATCATCGCCCGCGACACCGAGGCCGAGCGGCTGCACCCGGACATCCTGCTGCGCTGGGGCGACCGCGGGATCCGCTGGCTGGTCAAGGAGCGCGACCTGCGCGGCCAGGTGCCTGCATGCGGCCGGGCGCACGCCGCGGCGCACGGTGCCGACCTGCTGCTCGCGCTCGCGCTCTCCCGGCACTTCGGCGAGGGCGAGCTGATGGTCCTGCTCGACGCCATCGGCGACCGGCTGCTCGAGCCGACCGACTACCGGCTGGTGCACGGCGAGCCGGAGCGGCTGGCGTACGCCACCATGGGCATCCTGCACCGCAACGTCCTGGAGATGGACGTCATCGGCCCGTGGCTTGAGCGTCTCGCCGACGGTTGGAAGAGCACCACGGCGCCGGACGCCGGCGCCGTCCCGTTCAACACCGTCAGCTACCTGCGGTGTCTGCACCTGCAGCTGCAACTGGGCGTCCAGCCGCTGCTGCCCGCCGGCCGCGCCGCACAGCACTTCACCACCGACGTAGCCTGCCGGATCGACCTACTCGGCGGCATCGCCAGGCTGCTGCGCACCACCGGTCCCTGGTACCGCCAGCGCAGCCTCTAGCCCACGCGTCAGCGCTGCCAGCGCACGCGGCCGCCAACGACCGTTACCTGCGGCTGAGCCGCGCCTGAGGTTGCCACGTCGGGGTCGGTGAGGTCGGCGTCCAGCACCACGAAGTCGGCGAGGTAGCCGACGGCCAGCCGGCCCTTCGTGTGTTCCTCGTACGACGCGTACGCGGGCTGCGTCGTGTAGCCGTGCAGGGCCTGCAGCGGCGCGATCGCGTTCCTGCCCTGCTCGCCGGTGCCTGCACGCGCGGTCGCCGCCTTGATGCCAGCGATCGGGTCGAGCGTCTCCACCGGCGCGTCCGAGCCGAAGGCGACGTGCGCGCCGGCAGCGGCCAGGTCGCTCCACGCGTACGACGCCAGCGGCCGGTCGCCGAGCAGGGCGGCCGCGAGGGCGACGTCGCTGCTGTGGTGCACCGGCTGCATCGACGCGACCACGCCGAGCTCCGCGAACCGCGGTACGTCGTGCCACGCGACGTGCTGGGCGTGCTCGATCCGGTGCCGCAGCGACGCGCCGACGCCGCGCCGCCGCACCTCGGCCAGCGCGTCCAGCACCGCCGTGTTCGCCGCGTCGCCGATCGCGTGCACGGCCACGGCGATCCCGGCGCCGGCCGCGGTGAGCACCCGCTCGGCCAGCTCCACCCGGTCGAGCATCACCACGCCGGTGTCCTCGGGCGCGTCCTCGTACGGCGCGCTCAACGCCGCCGTGTGCGAGCCGAGCGCGCCGTCGGCGAACAGCTTCACCGGCCCGGTGCTCTCCCACCGGTCGCCGTCGCCGGTCGCCTCCCCCGCCTCGATCGCAGCGTCCAGGTCGCCTGCGTAGATCAGTTGGTGCACCCGCGCCGGCAGCTCGCCGCGCTCGCGCAACGCGCGGTACGCCGCAGCCGTCTCCCTGCCGTCGATGTCGTGCACGCCGGTGACGCCGTGCGCGAGCAGCTCACGGAGCGCGTCGGCGAGCATCGGTTCGATACCGGCGGCCTGGTGCTCGGTCACCAGCGCGCGCACCGGCTCGGCCGCGGACTCCCTGAGCAGGCCGGTCGGCCCGTCGGCGTCGCGCTCCAGCCGGCCGTCGGACTGCTGCGCCGTGTGCTCGTCGATGCCGAGCGCGGCCAGGCCCTGGGTGTTCACCCACGCCGAGTGGCTGTCGTGGCTCTCCAGCGCCACCGGGTGGCCGGCGGAGAACGGGTCCAGGTCGCGCCGGTGCAGCGGGCGGTCGAGCTGCCAGCGGTTCGCGTCGAACCGGCCGCCGAAGACCCAGGCGCCGGCGGGCAGCCGCTGCGCGAACGCCTGCAGCCGGCGCTGCGCCTCGGCGAGGTCGCACACGCCGCGCAGGTCCAGCTGGTGCTCGGCGAAGGCGTAGCCGGCGAGGTGGATGTGACTGTCGGTGAGCCCGGGCACCACGTACCCGCCGCCGAGGTCCACCTCCCGGTAGCCACGCCTGGCGGCCGCCCGGCACGTCGCCGCGCTACCCACGGCGACGACGCGCTCCCCACGTACGAGCAACGCGTCCGCCGCGGGCAGCGCCGGCCACAGGGTGGTGATCCGGGCATTGGCGTAGAGGATGTCCGGCATGGCGCACAGTCTGCCGAACGCCGGTGGCGCGTCCGCGCGCGGTGATAGAACGAGGCGGTGAGCATCACCGTGCGCCGGGCGGCACCCGCCGAGCACGAGGCCATCGGCGAGCTGACCACACGGGTCTACGTCGGGGCCGGGTTCATCGGTCCCGACGACGACTACGTCACCGTGCTCCGCGACGCAGCGGGCGCGGGCGGCGGACCTACTGGTCGCCGTGGACGAGGCGGACACCATCGTCGGTTCGGTGACGTACACGACACACGACGGCGCGTACGCCGAGATCGCCGCCGACGGCGAGGCGGAGTTCCGGATGCTCGCCGTCGACCCGGCGGCATGCAGCAAGGGGGTCGGGGCCGCGCTCGTCCAGGCGGTGCTCGACCGGACCAGGCGCCACGGCTGCCGTACCGTGCGGCTGTCGTCCGCGGCGCCGATGACCGACGCGCACCGGCTGTACGAGCGGCTCGGCTTCCACCGCACACGGACCGCGACTGGTCGCCCCGACATCCGGCTGCTCGCCTACGAGGTGCCGCTGTGACCGCGTCTCAGTTGCCGTGCGTCTTGGCGAGGAACCGCTCCCGGTCCACCACGACGCGCTCGACCTGGCCGCTGGCCACGATCTGCGCACCCGAGTAGACCGCGACGTAGAACAGCAACCGGCGGCCGTCGACCTCGACCAGCTCCGCGTTCACCGCGAGCTCGGCACCCACCGGGGTGGCCACGTCGTGGTCGAGCGACACCTTCGTGCCGACGGTCGTCTCCCCGTCGGCGAGCGTACTGTGTACGGCGGCGACCGTCGCGGCTTCGACCAGCGCCGCCACCCGCGGGGTCGCGAGCACCGGTACGTCACCGCTGCCGACCGCCTCCGCGGTGTCCTCGGCGGACACCGCGGTCGTCAGCCGGCCGATCAGGCCGGGCGTCGGCGCGGCCATGGTGGCTACTCGATCTCGCAGATGAGGTCGCCGTCCTGCACGACGTCGCCCTCTGCGACCTGCAGCTTGGCGACCTTACCCGCGGACTCGGCGACGATCGGGATCTCCATCTTCATCGACTCCAGGATGACCAGCGTGTCGTCGACGTCCACGGTGTCACCCTCGGCCACCACGACCTTCCAGACGTTGGCCACCATCTCGGCGTGCACCTTCTCGGCCACCACGGCTCCTTCCAGACACCCTTGGGATCGGGGACGAGACCCCGGACAACTATGCCTTACCTGCGCCGCAACTCAGCCACGCAGGCCCGTCACGACGCCCGTGTCGTACGCACCGTCGACGAACGGCTGGTAGTCCAGCAGCTCGGTGAAGAACGGCAGGTTCGTCTTCGGCCCGGTCACCTGGAACGCCTCGACGGCCTGACGCGCCTTCGCCAGCGCCTCGGCCCGGTCGCTGCCGTGCACGCAGAGCTTGGCCAGCAGCGGGTCGTAGAACGGCGTCACGGTGTTGCCTGCGACGTAGCCGGAGTCGACCCGGATGCCGGCGCCCTGCGGCTCCTGCCAGCTCTCGATGGCACCGGGCGCGGGGAGGAACCGCTTCGGGTCCTCCGCGTACACCCGCAGCTCCAGTGCGTGGCCGGACGGCGTGACGTCGGCGAGCGCGGCGGAGACGTCCTCGTTCGCGGCGACGCGTAGCTGCAGCTCGACCAGGTCGAGGCCGGTGACCAGCTCGGTGATCGGGTGCTCCACCTGCAGCCTGGTGTTCATCTCGAGGAACACGAACTCCTGCGCGGCCGGGTCGACCAGGCACTCGACGGTGCCCGCACCGCGGTAGCCGACGGCCTCGCCGGCACGTACGGCCGCCTGGAGCATCCGGGCGCGCAGGTCGTCGCCCACCCCGGGCGACGGGGTCTCCTCGGCGACCTTCTGGTGCCTGCGCTGCACCGAGCAGTCGCGCTCGCCGAGCGCGATCACCCGGCCGTCGGCCAGGCCGAGGATCTGCACCTCGACGTGCCTGGCGTGCTCGATGTACTGCTCGAGCAGGATCGCCGGGTTGCCGAAGAACCGGTCCGCCCTGGTGCGTGCGGTCTCGAACGCCTTGCGCAGCCCGTCCTCGTCGCGCGCGACGCCCATGCCGATCCCGCCGCCGCCCGCGGCCGCCTTGACCATCAGCGGGTAGCCGATCGACGCGGCCTGCGCGACGGCCGTGTCCACGTCCGCCACCGGCTCGCTGGTGCCGGCGGCGACCGGCACGCCCGCCTGCGCCATCAGGTTCCTGGCGTTGACCTTGTCGCCCATCTGCTCGATCGCCTCCGGGCTCGGCCCCACCCAGGTCAGCCCCTCGGCCGCCACCAGGCGGGCGAACCCGGCGTTCTCCGCCAGGAAGCCGTACCCCGGGTGCACTGCGTCGACGCCCGCCGTCTTGGCCGCCTCGAGCACCTTCGTCGCGTCCAGGTAGCTCTCCGCGGGCGCACCGGGGCCGATCAGTATCGCTTCGTCGGCCTCCGTGACGAACGGCAACTCGGCGTCCGCCTCCGAATACACGGCGACAGCCTTGACGTTCATCCGTTGCGCGGTGCGGATGATCCGCCGCGCGATCTCACCACGGTTGGCCACCAACAGGGACTCGAACATGTCAGTCAACCTACCGGGAGCCGCTGCCTCCGCTCGATGACCCGGCCAAGGGCCTTCGTCACATCCGGGTCGTAGTCGCGCGACAGCGCGAGCTCGACCCGTTCCAGGGCCTGCAGCCGCAGCTCCGGGTCCGGCGAGGTGCCGACCAGGTCGTCGTACGCGTTGGCCACCCGGATGATGCGGCTCTCCAGCGGCACGTTGTCGTCGCGCCGGCCGTCCGGCCTGCGGTACGGGTCGGCGAACCGCTCCACGAACGTGGCCACGTCATCCAGCCCGCCGCCCTCGCGGATCACCTCGGCGCCCAACCGGGCGATGCGCCGCTGTTCCTCCTGGTCCAGCAGCGACGTGGTGCCGCCAGGCACCGGCTCGGCCAGGGACAGCTGGCCGATGTCGTGCATCATGGCCGCCAGCACCGCACGGCGGCTGCGCAGCTCGGAGATGCCGAGCTCGCGGGCGATGTCGAGCACCAGGTCACCGACCCGCCGGGAGTGCCCGGGGTCGACGTAGCCGCCCAGCTCGGGGATCCGTGACAGCGACCGCACGGTGTCGGCGCGGGTGCTGCGCACGGCCGACCACCGCAGGATCGCCACCTGGGTCACCCCGGCCGGCACCACCGCGACCACCAGGCCGAGCAGCCCGACGGCGTACACGGTGAGCGCGACGATCACGCCGAACAGCGCGCCGAGCAGCTGGAACGGCCAGCGCACCTGCAGCTCGTCGCGGATCAGCGCGAGCAGCCGGCCACCGGCGCGCTCGTACTGGTAGAGACCCATCAGGGTGATCTGCAGCAGCAGCACCACCATCACCGCGAGGATCATGCCGGAGATCGAGAGCACCGGCGGCATCGACTCCAGCCAGGTGTCCGTCCAACGCACCACAGGCGGCACGAGCAGCAGGATCAGCACCCGGTCGGCCACCAGGTCGAGCCGCACACCGCCCTCGACGAAGATCCGTGGCAGGCTGCCGAGCAGCACGCAGACGGCACCCACCACGATGATCTGGGCGACGCTCGCGCCCTGGTGCGGGACCATCGACGCGTACATCGCGTACCCGATGTACGCGCCCTGGCCGATCGGCATCAACCGGCGGTCGCCGGTGATCACGAAGCCGAGCAGGCAGCCGACCACGATGAGGATGCCGAAGGTGATGGCCGCCGGCCAGTTCTGCATGCCGGTGCGAGCCAGCGTCACCGCAGCGAGCAGCAGCGGCACCAGCCCGGCGACGCTGACGATCACCCGCAGCCCGATCCTCATCGCGGATCCGGCTCCCGTGCGTCCCCGCTCTGCTCGTCGTCACCGCCGGGCAGCGGCCGGCGCGGGTCGTCGTGGTCGAACGTGCTGAGCACGCCCTCCACGGTGGCCGGCGCCGCCCGCATGTGGTGCGGCTGCCAGCCGTGCTGCTCGACGACCGCCTCGAGCACCGCCACCATGGCAGGGTCGAACTGCGGGCCTGCACTGCGCCTGATCTCGGCCATCGCGTCCACCACGCTCGACGCCGAGCGGTACGACCTGGTCGACGTCATCGAGTCCAGCGCGTCCGCGACCGCGATGATGCGGGCGAACTCAGGGATGTCCCTGGCGGCCAGCCCCATCGGGTAACCGGCGCCGTCCATCCGCTCGTGGTGGTGCAGGATGCCGGGCAGCACGTCGTCGAGGAACGCCACGTCGCGCATCATCGCCTGGCCGTACACCGGGTGCAGCTGGATGGCGGCGAACTCGTCCCTGGTCAGCGGCCCCGCCTTCTGCAGGATGTGGGTGGGCACCCGGATCTTGCCGATGTCGTGCAGCAGCCCGGCGTAGCGCAGCAGCGCCACCCGGTCCTCGCCCATCCCCAGTTCGCTGCCCATCAGGCTGCTGAGCTTGGACACCCGCTCGCTGTGCCCGCGGGTGTAGAGGTCCTTCGCCTCCACCGCCCTGGCGAACGTACGCAGCGCACCGTCGTGCATCTGCCGCTCCGCCACCAGCTGTGTGGACGCCCACCGCGCGATGAAGATCGGGCCGAGCGCCAGGACGGCGGCGAGCACGCCGACCTCGTCCCACAGCACGGCGATCACCATGCCCACCGGCCCGTACCCGAGGTACGTCGGCGCGAGCGGCCGCAGCGCCTCGCGCCACAGCTCGGACGGCCGGATCGGGCTGGTCAGCGCCAGCACGATGGAGACCAGGGCGACGTTCACCAGGCAGTAGACGAGCGCGGCCACCGCGAACGGGAACAGCGCGCTCGCGAAGTTACCGCCGTTCAGCGGCCCGGTCTCGGCCCCCAGGCCGTTGTAGACCAGCCCGGCGAGGCCGACGGCGATCATGTACTGCCCGACGTTGAACACCCGCTTGACCGGCGTGCGCCCGCCGGGCACGTAGGCGAACAGCGAGGCGGCGCTCGCGATGACCGCACCCCAGGGGCCGGTCAGCACGACGGCGGCCATCCGGATGGGGAACGCGACGGAAAGGCTGACGCCACCTGCGCCCCGCTTGAGCGCCACCGCGGGGGCGGCGTCCGCCGCGACGACCAGCACCGCGAGCGGAGCTACCATCGCCCAGTCCACCCGGTGGGTGAAGGCGAACACCAGGCCGGCCGCGCCGACGGCGCCGACGGCGCCGATATAGACACGGGCAGGGCCGCTGAGACCTGTCATCTCGGCGACCCCGCCCGGTCACGTACTTCCAAAGTGCTACCTAGTCCCAGCTCCAGTCGCTGCACACTGCGGCTGTCGGGAAGGCAAGGCTGCGGCGCATGGGGGCCCTTTCGTCTTGCATTACGTCGTAAGTGACCGCGCCACAGGACCGTACTGGCGCCATCTGAACGTCCCCCCGGACGACCTACGCGCGGTCACTCGGTAGCTGCCGAGCACCCTCAGCGTACGCCCTGTCCGCCGGGAGACCAGCATGCCCCGCCCGATTGCATACAGTAGGAACACGCGACACGAGTTGAATGGACTCAGCGTCACCGTGCCGCAGGTGGCGTTACCAGCTGCAGCTGTGGTGATCTCACCCGGTCAGGCGGTTACGGTCAGTCCGGCCGGTACTCGAGGTGGCCGTACTCGGTGCTGACCTCGCGCAGCTTGCCGAGCACCTTCTCCCTGAGGCCGTTCGGCGCCGGGTCGCAGCCACACTTCCGCGCGACCAGCGTCTTCACCTCCTGCTCGATACCGAACTCGCGCAGGCAGGGCGCACAGTCGTCGATGTGCTGGCGCACCTGCTCGTAGTCGGCGTCTTCCAGCTCGTTGTCGAGAAAGGTGTAGACCCGCGCGAGCACCTCACGGCAGTCGACCTCCTCGTCATCGGGGTACATGCCTGTCATCGGTCCGCGTCCTCCCGTGCGGACGTGGAGCGCGCCGAGTGCTTCGGCCCGGACGCAAGCCCACGCTCCCTTGCGTAGTCTTCGAGCATGCCGCGCAACTGCCGGCGCCCACGGTGCAGCCGAGACATGACCGTGCCGATCGGGGTGTCCATGATCTCGGCGATCTCCTTGTACGCGAACCCCTCGACGTCGGCGAGGTAGACCGCCAGCTGGAAGTCGTAGGGCAGCGCCTGCAGAGCTTCCTTCACGTCGCTGTCCGGCAGGTGTTCGAGGGCTTCCAGCTCGGCGGACCGCAGCCCGCTGGACATGTGGCCCTCCGCCTGGGCGAGCTGCCAGTCCTCGATGTCCTCGGTGTCCGCCTGCCGCGGTTCACGCTGCTGTTTGCGGTAGCTGTTGATGAAGGTGTTGGTGAGGATCCGGTACAACCAGGCCTTCAGGTTCGTACCCTGCTGGAACTGGTGGAACGCGGCGAACGCCTTGACATACGTCTCCTGCACCAGGTCCTCGGCGTCCGAGGGGTTACGGGTCATCCGCAGGGCAGCGGAGTACAACTGGTCGAGAAACGGCAGCGCGTCCCGCTCGAACCGTTGAGTACGACGTTCCAGCGTCTCCTCGACCGGACCCACCTCCTCGTATCGCCGGGTCTCGGCCGCCTGCCGGTTCGCCGGCGCGGTCGATGCCCCTGAGGCGGAGGATAGCGTCCCTCCGACCAGGTACGAAAACCCCGGCTCGACCGAACGCGGCGCTACTGCTGCGAGCACACCGTGCTCCCTCCTGTCCGGAAACCCTCGTGTTGCACACAACACCGCCGCGGGCCAGGAGATTCCGCCGCGTTACTGCAGCAGCTCGGTGAGCCAGCTGAGCACCCGGTCGGCCACCGCGTCCAGGGCTGGCGGGTCGCCCTTGCGCACCGCCAGCCCGTGGTTACCGCCGGCAACCGGGTGCACGGTCACGCCGGCTGGCGGCTCGGTCGCCAGCACCTCGTCCGGCGGCCCGAACGAGTCCCGCTCCCCCTGCACGACGAGCACCGGAACCTGCACGGCGTGCAGCTCGTCCGCCCGGGACTTCTCCGGCCGGCCGGGCGGGTGCAGCGGGAATGCCAGCGCCACCACGCCACGGGCGCCGACCGCCGCCGACGTGCGGCAGGCGACCCTGGCCCCGCTGGAGCGGCCGCCGGTGACCAGCGGCAGCTCGCCGAGCCCGGCCCGGCCGCGTAGCGCCGTCACCACCTCGGCGAACGCCGCGTCCAGCTGGCGGGGCGGCGCAGGCGCCTTCCGCCCGGCCATCCGGTACGGCTGCGTAACCCGCGCGACGGCGTACGAGGCGCCGCACAGCACGCTGCGTACCTTCACCAGATCCCGCGCGTCGACCCCACCACCGGCACCATGCCCGAGCACGACGAGCGCAGCCGCCGCCCCCGGGTCGTCGAGCACCACCTCCGCAGTGCCCACCGACGTCGCCACCTGGAACTGCTCGCTCACGCGTCCCTCCCGGGTCTCCACCTGCCAGAGCAGCATGCACCACAGCCCCACCGGGAGCGCGCTTCACCACCCTCCCGCGATGCGGGACGCGGGGTCAGGCCGTTGCGCGGTCGACCTTCTGCTGGCAGTCGACGCATCTGGCGGCTTCTGGGCGGGCCTCCAGGCGGCCTTCAGGCACGGGTTTGCCGCAGTCCACGCACTGGCCGTAGGTGCCCTCGTCGAGCCGGCCAAGCGCTTCCATGGTCTGCGTCCGCTGCTGCTCGACGGCCTCGACCATGGCCAGCGAACGGTCGTTGTCGGACAGGCCGGTGCCGGCGTCGGCAGCTTCCATCTCCGTCACGCTCGAGCTGCGCAGGGAGGCCAACGTACCGTCGAGCTCGTCCAACAACTGCTTCAGTCGTTCACGCTGGCAGGCCGTGTCCATCGTCGTCAGCCTCTCCACCTGGGGATGCGTCAGAAAAGCATGGGGACATCGTCGTCGTCCGCGGCGGTCGACCGCAATGGTTCGATCAGGTGCGGGCCGTTGTTGCGAACGTCGCCGACGTCCTTGGCCACAGGATAGGTCACCAAACCCTCTGATCCGGCCGGAAGCAGCAGTTCGCAGGCACGTGCAGCGTCCGTCAGGCCGGTGTCCAGCCAGGTCGCCAGCCGATCGGTCGGTACGACCATCGGCATCCGGTCGTGCACGTGGCCGAGGTCGTCGGTCGCCTCGGTGGTGACGATGCTGCACGACCACATCCAGCCGCCGGCCTCGTCGGCGGCCTTCTGGTCGCGCCAGATCTCGTACAGGCCGGCGAACGCGAGCCCCTTGCCGTCCGCTCTGTGCAGGAAATGCGGCCGCTTGGTGCCCTCGTCCGCGTACCACTCGTAGTACCCGTCCGCCGGCACCAGGCACCGCCGGCGCGCGGCCGCCGTACGGAAAGCGGGCTTCTGCACGACCGTCTCCACCCGCGCGTTGATCATCCGCGCGCCGATCTTCGGGTCGCTCGCCCACGACGGCACCAGCCCCCACCTGGCCACCCGGAGCTGGCGGGTGGGCAGCTTCCGCTCCGGCAACCCGCGCTCCGGCGCGGCCGGCCGCGCCGGACGTTCCAGCACGACGTGCACGGGATCGGTCGGGGCGACGTTGTAGTCGGGCGGCAACGCCTCCTCGATCGCGAGCTCGTCCACGTCGAACTCGGCGATCAGGTCGTCAGCGCTGCGGGCCGACGCGTACCTCCCACACATGGGGGTAGTGCATCACACGCAGCGGCGTCCTGGCACGTTCAGGCCGTGGGTGTGCGCACCGGCGGCACGTCCGCGAGCGGCCGTGGCCGGAGCGTGCGCTCCAGCCGGTCGGCGAGCATCTTCGCCTGCCAGCGCCGGCCCCGTCCGAACACCGCCTTCGCGTACCGCACCTGGTGCGACGGCACGGGCCGGCTTGCGCCGGTGAGCTCGTAGCCGAACGACCGCAACCGGTCGCCCATGGCCAGCTCGCACAGCTCGACCTTCCAGTCGTCGAGGTGCTGCCGCCAGTTGCCGATCGAGCTGCCGGACACCTCGCGCAGGGTGCCCTCGACGCGCATCTTGCGCTCCGCCACCGCGACGCCGGCGAGCTCCTTCGGGGCCAGCATCGCGTCGTCGAACTCCTCGCCGAGGAACGCGCACAGCGCCTTCAGCTGCTCGCCCGGCTCGTGGACGAGGTCCTCGTACCTCAGCTCGTAGAACGAGTCCGCGGGCAGGCTGCGGGCGGCCCGCCGCGAGTTGTCGATGGCGAGCGTCCAGGCGCGTACCGCGTGGTAGAACGGCCGCTCCCACCACGACGCACGCGACAGCGAGGTGACGCAGTCGCGGCCGTCGCGCACCAGGTGGACGAAGACCGCGTCGGGGAACATCCGGCGCAGCGCGGGGACCACCCGGTGGTACATCGGGCGCTTGTCCCCCCACCGCGGTTTGCCGAACTGCTCGGCGTACATCCGCAGCACGGTCGCGCACGCGGAACCGACGGTTGGCGCGGCCTCGGCCACCCGCTCGACGACCTCGGTACGGTCCAGCCGCAGGTCGCGGAACCTGGTGTCCTTCCAGCCGACGATCGCCTCGCCGAGGCGACGGCGGTTCGCCGGGTCGGTCAGGTCCCCGAACGACCGCCGCTCGAAGTACGCCCGCTCGATGAACCGCGTCTCGGGCGGGATCGCGATCCGCGGGTGCGAGTGCAGCATCAGCTGCAGCATCGTCGTCCCCGACCGCGCGCACCCGAAGACGAAGATCGGTCGGTCCTGCTGCGCAGTAATGACGCCTCCTCAGGCCCAGTGCGGTGGTGTGGCGCCCGACTGTGCCCCACCGACCCGCCGGGGACGTGACCGCCGGGAGGCCGTAAGCGAAAGTTCAGGTGACGCTGCGTCGACCGGCGTCAGCGGGTGCTGGTGATGTAGCCCTCCAGCTGCTCCCGCTCGAACTCCAGCTGGCCGATCTTGCCCTTCACCACGTCGCCGATGCTGACGATGCCGGCGACCTCGCCGTCCTCGGTCACCACCGGCAGGTGCCTGATCCGGTGCTGCGTCATCAACAGCATCAGCTGGTCGACGGAGTCGTCGGGCAGGCAGGTGCGCACGTCGGTCGTCATGATCGTCGACACGGCCGCCTGCAGCGGCTCGGGTCCACCGGCGAGACTGCGCACCACGTCGCGTTCTGAGACGATGCCGTCGACCGACGTGCCGTCCCCGCTGACGACCACCGCACCGATGTTGTGCTCGGCGAGCCGCTTGACGAGTGCCGCCACCGGTTCGGTCGGGGCGATCGTCACGACCGACGCCCCCTTGGTTCGCAGAATGTCGCTGATCCGCATTCCTGACCCCCTCCGTAGCCTTTGCGCCCCCGCCACGGCACCACCACTACGAGACGTAGTGATCCGGTGAGCGTACCCCCGATCGAGCCGGAGAAACACCGGAAACCGATGGCCGGCGGGTGGCCCCTGCGGCGGATTAGGAAGGATGAACCCCATGGCCCGTCGCAACGACCTCCGCAACCTGGCGATCATCGCCCACGTCGACCACGGCAAGACCACGCTCGTCGACGCCATGCTCTGGCAGTCGGGCGCGTTCCGCGAAGGGCAGGACGTCGCGGAACGGGTGCTCGACTCGATGGACCTGGAACGCGAGAAGGGCATCACCATCCTCGCGAAGAACACTGCCGTCCGGTATCACGACGGTGACGCCGACGTCACGCTGAACATCGTCGACACCCCCGGCCACGCCGACTTCGGCGGCGAGGTGGAACGCGCCCTGGAGATGGTCGACGGCGTGCTGCTGCTCGTCGACGCGTCCGAGGGGCCGCTGCCGCAGACCAGGTTCGTGCTCCGCAAGGCGCTGCACAAGCGGCTGCCTGTCGTGCTCGTGGTGAACAAGGTCGACCGCGGCGACAGCAGGATCCGCGAGGTCGTCGACGCCACGTACGAGCTGTTCATGGACCTCATCGACGACCAGTCGGCGGAGGCGCTCGACTTCCCCATCGTGTACGCGGCGGCGACCGCCGGCCGCGCGTCGCTCGAGCAGCCGGCCGACGGCACCCTGCCGGACAGCCAGAACCTGCGGCCGCTGTTCGAGACCATCCTCAGCACCGTGCCGGCACCGGAGTACGACGAAGCCGCACCGCTGCAGGCGCACGTGACCAACCTGGACGCGTCGCCGTACCTGGGCCGGCTCGCGCTGTGCCGGATCAGGCAGGGCGAGCTGCGCCGCGGCGCCACCGTGGCGTGGTGCCGCACCGACGGCTCGGTGGAGAAGGTGAAGATCACCGACCTGCTGGTCACCGAGGCGCTCGACCGGGTGCCCGCGGACACCGCGGGCCCCGGCGACCTGGTGGCGCTCGCGGGCATCCCGGAGATCACCATCGGCGAGACCCTCGCCGACGCCGAGGACCCGCGGCCGCTGCCGGTCATCACCGTCGACGAGCCGTCCATCTCGGCCACCATCGGCATCAACACCTCGCCGCTGGCCGGCGAGAGCGGCAGCAAGATGACCGCGCGGCTGCTGAAGAGCCGGCTGGACGCGGAGACCGTGGGCAACGTCTCCATCCGCGTGCTGCCGACCGAGCGCCCGGACACCTGGGAGGTGCAGGGCCGCGGCGAGCTGCAGCTCGCGGTGCTCGTCGAGCTGATGCGGCGGGAGGGCTACGAGCTCACCGTCGGCAAGCCGCAGGTGGTCACCAGGGAGATCGACGGCAGCCTGCACGAGCCGTTCGAGCGGGTCACCATCGACGTGCCGGAGGAGTTCGTCGGGGTCACCTCGCAGCTGCTGGGTCTGCGGCGCGGCCGGATGGCGGAGATGGTGAACCACGGCACCGGCTGGGTACGCCTCGACTACGTGCTGCCGGCGCGCGGCCTGATCGGGTTCCGCACCGAGTTCCTCACCGAGACCCGCGGCACCGGGCTGCTGCACCACGTCTTCGACGGCTACCAGCCGTGGGTCGGCGAGCTGCGCATCAGGCCGCGCGGCTCGCTGGTCGCCGACCGCCGCGGCACGGTGACCGCGTACGCCTGCTTCAACCTGCAGGAGCGTGGCGCCCTGTTCGTGCGGCCGGGCACCGAGGTGTACGAGGGCATGATCATCGGCGAGAACTCCCGGCCGGAGGACATGGACGTCAACCCGTGCAAGGAGCGCAAGCTCACCAACGTCAGGTCGTCGACCGGCGAGGAGCTCGAGCGCCTGGTGCCGGCGCGCGACCTGTCGCTCGAGCAGGCGCTGGAGTTCTGCCGGGTGGACGAGTGCGTCGAGGTCACGCCGACCGCCGTGCGGCCGCGCAAGGTGGTCCTCGACCAGCACACCAGGGAGAAGCAACGCAGCCGCGCCCGCCGCGACTGACGCCCACGCACGCCGACCGGGGGCCGCGGTCGGGTTATCCTCGCGGACGTGACGACGAGAAGCTGGCAGGCGCCGACGGCCACCGCACCGGTGCGGGCGACCGTGTCGCTGCCCGGCTCGAAGTCGGTCACCAACCGCGCGCTCGTGCTCGCCGCGCGCGCCGGCGGGCCGTCCGCCGTACGCGGCGCGCTGCGGGCGCGCGACACGCACCTGATGGCCGCCGCCCTGCGCGCCCTCGGCCACGGCGTGGACGACAGCGGCACGGACTGGCCGGTGACCCCTGCGGTGCCCCGCGGCGACACCGACGTCGACTGTGGGCTGTCCGGCACCGTGATGCGCTTCCTGCTCGCGCTGGCGCCGCTCGTGCCCGGCCAGGTGCGCTTCGACGGCGACCCGGCCGCACGAACCCGGCCGATGGGCAGCCTCGCCGACGCGCTGCGTGCGCTCGGCGCCGAGGTGCACGGCGACCACCTGCCGCTGACCGTGGACGGGCACGGCTCGCTCATCGGTGGCGACGTCACCCTGGACGCGTCCGCGTCCAGCCAGTTCGTCAGCGCGCTGCTGCTTGCCGGCTGCCGGTACGACAAGGGCGTCACCGTGCACCACGTCGGCCCGCCGCTGCCTTCGGTGCCGTACGTGACCATGACGCTGCGGATGCTCGCGGCCGCAGGCATAGAGGTCGACCGGCCGGCCGCGGACAGCTGGCACGTGGCGCCCGGCGTCCCCCGTCCCTTCGACGTGACCGTCGAGCCCGATCTGATGAACGCGGCACCGTTCCTCGCCGCGGCCGTGCTCACCGGGGGCGAGGTGTGCGTCGCCGGCTGGCCCGCGCACCCGCTGCAGGCGGCCGACCGCATCCTCGACGTGCTCGGCGCGCTCGGCGGCACCCACACGCACACCGCGGCGGGGCTCGTGATGCGCGGTGACGGCACCGTACCGGCGTTCGACCTCGACCTGCGCGACGTCAGCGAGCTGGTGCCCGCCGTCGCGGCGCTCGGCTGCTTCGCCGACGGCCCGTGCACCATCCGCGGGGTGGCGCACATCCGCGGCCACGAGACCGACCGGCTGGCAGCGCTCGCGACCGAGCTCGGCGGGCTCGGCGGCGCGGTGACGGAGACCGCAGACGGGCTGCACATCACGCCGGCGGCGCTGCACGGCGGCACGTTCGCGACGTGCGAGGACCACCGGATGGCCACCGCGGCCGCGCTCGTGGGGCTGCGGGTGCCCGAGGTGGTGCTCGACGACGTGACGGTGACCAGCAAGACGCTGCCGGACTTCCCGCAGCTGTGGCACGGGATGCTGGCTGGCTGACGTGACGGTGGCCGGGCGGGGTCGTCAGTACGACGAGACGGACGTACGGGTCCGCCCCGGCCGCGGTTCCCGGCCGCGTACCAGGAAGCGGCCGAAGCACGAGGACGCGCTTCCCGGGTTCGTCGTCGCCGTCGACCGCGGGCGGTACCGACTGCTCGTCGACGACACCGAGGTCACCGCCATGCGCGCAAGGGAGCTCGGCCGGGGCTCGGTGGTTGTCGGCGACCGGGTCGAGGTGGTCGGCGACGTCAGCGGCGCGCCGGGCACGCTCGCCAGGATCGTCCGGATCATCGAGCGGACGTCGATCCTGCGGCGCACGGCGGACGACACCGACCCGGTCGAGCGGGTGATCGTCGCCAACGCCGACCAGATGGTCATCGTCTGCGCGCTCGCCGACCCGCCACCGCGGGCGCGGCTGGTCGACCGGTGCCTGGTCGCCGCGTACGACGCGGGCGTGACGCCGTTACTGTGCCTCACGAAGGCCGACCTCGCCGACCCGGACGAGCTGCTTGCGCTGTACCGCCCGCTGGGTGTGCACGCGGTCGCCACCCGGCGCGACGGCTCGTTCGACGAGCTCCGTGCCCGGCTGTCCGGCCGGCTCAGCGTGTTCGTCGGCCACTCCGGTGTGGGCAAGTCGACGCTCGTCAACGCGCTCGTGCCGGACGCCAAGCGGGCCGTCGGCGGGGTGAACGTGGTGACCGGCCGGGGCCGGCACACCTCGTCGTCGGCGATCGCGTTCGGCCTGCCGGGCGACGACGGCTGGCTGGTGGACACCCCTGGCATACGCAGCTTCGGACTGGCCCACGTCGACCCGACCACCGTGGTGGCCGCGTTCCCCGACCTCGCCGACGGCGTCGCCGAGTGCCCGCACGGCTGCGACCACCTGGGCAACGAGTGCGCGCTCGACGCCTGGGTCGCTGCCGGCCACGCCGACGCCGCACGCCTTGAGTCGTTGCGCCGGCTGCTCGACACCCGCACCCCCACCGCCGGTGACTAGGGTCGAGGTATGGCACGGGTCAACGACGAGGTCGCCGAGATCTTGCAGGAGTACGCCGACCTGGTGGCGATCACCGGCGGCGAGGCGTACAAGGTGCGCGCCTACGAGAAGGCCACCCGCGCCGTGGCCGGCCACCACGCGGACCTCGCCAGCATGGACGCCGCCGAGCTGCGGACGATCCCGAACGTCGGCAAGGCGCTCGCCGAGAAGATCGCCGCGTACCTGAGCACCGGTTCGATCCCGCAGGTGGAGAAGCTGCGCGACCAGATACCCGACGGCGTCCGCAGGCTCACGGCCATCCCGACGCTCGGGCCGAAGAAGGCGCTGCTGCTCTACCAGGAGCTGCAGGTGTCTTCGGTCGAGGAGCTGGCCGCCGCGATCGACGCCGGCAGGCTGCGCGACCTCAAGGGTTTCGGCGAGAAGACCGAGGAGAACATCAGGCACGGCATCGCGTCGCTCGAGTCCACCGGCGAACGGGTGAAGATCGACGTGGCCATGGAGCAGGCGGAGGACGTCGTGGCGCGGCTGGCCGAGGTGCCGGGCTGCGAGAAGTGCGCGTACGCCGGCTCGCTGCGCCGGATGCGCGAGACGATCGGCGACGTCGACATCCTGGCGGCTGCGCACGGGTCCACCGCACTGATGGACGCGTTCTGCGAGCTGCCGCAGGTGCGCGAGGTCATCGCCCGTGGCGAGACGAAGACGTCCATCCGCACCACGGCCGGCCTGCAGATGGACCTGCGCGTGGTGCCACCGGTCGCCTGGGGCGCGGCCATGCAGTACTTCACCGGCTCCAAGGCGCACAACATCCGCACCAGGGAGATGGCCGTACGGGCCAAGCTCCGGCTGTCCGAGTACGGCCTGTTCGACACCGAGACCGATGAGCGGATCGTCTCGGCGACGGAGGCCGAGGTGTACGAACGGCTCGGCCTGCCGTGGATCCCGCCGGCACTGCGCGAGGACCGCGGCGAGATCGAGGCCGCGCTCGCCGGCGAGCTGCCGACCCCGGTGACCGAGGCCGACCTGCGCGGCGACCTGCACACCCACACCGACCTCACCGACGGCGTCTCCTCGCTGGAGACGATGGTCGCGACGGCGGCCGAGCGGGGCTACGAGTACGTCGCCGTCACCGACCACGCACCGAACCTGGTCATGCAGCGGATGACCGACGAGAAGATCCTCGCGCAGCGGGAACAGTTGGCGCGGCTGGCCGACAGCTACCCGGGTATGACCCTGCTGCACGGCACCGAGCTGAACATCGACCCGGACGGCGAGGTCGACTGGCCCGGTGACTTCCTCGCCGGGTTCGACGTCTGCGTGGCGTCGGTCCACTCGCACTTCACCCAGGACGAGCAGGCGATGACCAGGCGGATCGTCCGCGCCTGCGAGAACCCGTACGTCAACGTCATCGGGCACCCGACGGGAAGGAAGCTCGGCAAGCGCCCCGGCGTCGAGGTCGACCTGGACGCGGTGTTCGAGGCGTGCGCGCGCACGGGCACGGCGCTGGAGGTCAACGCGCACCCGGACCGCCTCGACCTGCGCGACGACCACATTATGCGCGCCAAGCGCTACGGGGTGAAGTTCGCCATCGACAGCGACTCGCACGCCACCAACCACATGGCCCTGATCCGGTACGGCGTCGGTTCGGCGCAGCGCGGCTGGCTCACCCCGGACGACGTCGTCAACACCTGGCCGCTCGACCGCCTGCGCGCCTTCCTCCGCAAGGACCGCTGACCGTCACGCGACTGTGGTGGTGCCCTCCTCCTCCGGTGTCTCGACGTCCTGGCCGACCGGCTCCCACTTGATCAGCGCGAGCGCGAGCAGACCGGAAAGCGGGATCAGCATCAGCACCAGCATGGTCTTCGACAGCCCGGCGACCGCGAGGATCAACGGGAACACGTAGAAACCGAGGATGGTGCCGACCCGCGACATGCCCTCGGCCCAGCCCATGCCGATGCCACGCATCTCCGTGGGGTACGACAGCGCCGCCATCGTCTTGCCTTGCGGCACCCGGGCCGAACGAGTGCCCGAAGATGAGCACCCCGACGAGCAGCGCAGCTATCATGCCGGGCACCGTCTCACCGACCAGGCCGAGCAGGAGCAGGCAGCTCACGACGATCGTATAGCCGGTGATGGCGAGCTTCCGTGTTCCCCACCGCGCGGTGAGGAACGGCTGTGTCGTGCCACCGAGCACACCGAACAGGTTGATCACGATGGTGCCGATGATGGCGAACAGCACGCCCTTGCCGAGGATCAACGCGACGATCGTCGGTACGTAGAACCCGACGGCGTAGTACTCCATCGACTGGGTGCCCGAGATGACCGAGGCGAGCACCGTGCGGCCGCGGTACTTCTTCTTGAACAGTGCGCTGAGGTTGGGCAGCTTCTTCACGGCCTCCTGGCCCTCGGCTGCCTCCACGACCACCGTGATCCCGTAGCTCTTCTCCAGGATCTTCGCCGCCTCGTGCAGCCCGAGCCGGTGCGCGGCCCACATCGGGCTCTCCTCCGTGTACTTCAACCGCAGCAGCAGCACGATCAACGCCGGCACGGCACCGAAGCCCACGGCCCACCGCCACAGGTCGCCACCCGCACCGCCGAAGTAGAACGGCAGCACCACGATGCCCGCAGAGACGACGGCGATGTACCACATCGACTGCCAGAAGTTGACGTACTTGCCCTTGCTCTGCTTGTTCGTGAACTCGGCGATGAAGCTGAACGACACCGGCATGTCCACGCCGACACCGAAGCCGAGTAAGAACCTGAAGATCAGCAGCGTGATGAGGTTCGGTGCGAGCGCGGCGCCGATGGCCGCGACGACGAACAGGATGAGGTCGAGGACGAACAGCTTGTACCGGCCGATCTTGTCGACCAGATAGCCGCCGAGGAACGCACCGAGCAGCGCGCCGACGGCCATCACCCCGGTCATCGTCCCGACCTGCCACGGCACCAGCTGGAACTGTTCGGTGATCGCGTCGACGCCGAAGCCCAGGCTGGTGAAGTCGTACGCGTCGACGAAGATGCCACCGAGCGCGATGAACACGAGGATCTTCGTCCGCCTGGTGCCCGCGGGGTGGCTGTTGACGAAGTCGATGATGTCGCGCTTCGTCCGAACGGTGATGCTCTCGGGTACGTCCGGTGTCTCGACGGCCATGGCCGTTACCCGTCCGTCGCCGAGAGCAGCTGGTACAGCTTGTAGACGACCGTGGTGTCGTCCCCACCCCACTGCTGGTCGGCCGCCAGGGTGTTCACCTGGTCGACGCTGTTGCCCACGAACGTGGGACCGCCGACGCTGCGGGCGAGCTGCAGCGCTAGCCGGTTGTCCTTCTGCAGCAACGACAACCCGAAGTTCGGCGAGAAGTCCTCGTCCGACACCCGGGAGCCGACGTGCCGGAACAACGGCGAGACCGTCGCCGCGCCCGAGTCCTTCACGATGGAGATGAACCGCTCAGGCGGCACACCGGCCTGGCGCGCAACGTTCAGCACCTCGGCCGTGACCGCGTTGATGGCGCCGAACATCAGGTTGTTGAGCAGCTTCACGGTGGAGCCTGAGCCGATCTCCCCCGCGTGCACCATGGCCTTGGCGATGCTCGCCTCGAGCAGCTCGCGCACCTGCCCGATCTTGTCCGCCGGCCCGCCGGCGACCAACGTCCACTCGCCGCACGCCTCCGGCCGACCGAGCACCGGCGTCTCGAGGTACGTGGCACCCGACGCACCCACGATCTCCGCCGCTTCCCTGGCCGTGGCCGGGTCGATGGTGGAGATGTCGACGACGATCGTGCTTGCGGGAAGCTCGGCGAGCAGGTCGTGTGCCGTGGCGAGCACGTCCGCGGGCATCGGCACCGAGAGCAGGACGACGTCCGCTCCCTCGATCGCCGCGGCCGCACTGTCGAACGCGCGCACCCCTGCGTCGGCCGCCTTGTCCCGCGCCGCCGGCAGCGGGTCGTACCCGCTGACCGAAGCCCCCGCACCGAGCAGCCGGACGGCGGAGCGGCCACCCATGTTGCCAAGGCCGATCACCGCTACCGATTGGCCCATCGTTGCGCCTCCTGGGATTGCATGTAATTGTTTAAGACTGCATGCAGCATTGCTTCGCATACCCGTGCTGTCAACAGGCAGTTCCGGTATCTGGGCGCAGAGGGGAAGCACGAGGGTGACGGCACGGACCGACGACCGCCTCGGCGACACCGTCTACGAGCAGCTGCGCGACGAGATCCTCGCCGGCGAGCTCGCCCCCGGCAGCCGACTGAGCGTGCCCGCACTGGCCGAGCGGCTCACCGTCAGCCGCAGCCCGGTCAGGGACGCCGTACTGCGACTCACCCAGGAGCGGCTGGCCAGGGAGGAACCCAGGCGCGGCGCGGTCGTCGCCGAGGTGTCGCTGGCCGACCTGGCCGCGCTCTACGAGGTGCGGGAGGTGCTCGAGGGCCTGGCCGCCAGGCTCGCCGTGGAGAACGCCGGCCGCCGGTTCGTCGACGAGCTGGCCCAGGCGCTCGCCACCCACGAACACCTGGTGCGCGACGGCGACATCGCCGGGCACTACGCCGCCGACACTCATTTCCACCAGCTGATCAGGCAGGCGTCAGGCAACGACGAGGTGATCCGCGTACTCGACGGGATCCAGGGCAGGGTGCGGCTGGCGATGCGCTCCACCGTGGTCACCGCCGGCCCGGAACGGGCCGTCCGCGACCACCGCGCGATCCTCACCGCGATCAGGTCGGGCGACCCGGCGGAGGCAGAAGCCACCGCCCGGGCACACATCGCACGGCTGAAGCGCGAGCTGCATGACAACGCCACCAAGGCCGGAGGCCCGCCATGACCGTGCACCCCGTCGACCTTCCGCGCTCCGCTCCTCGCTCACGTACGGTACGCGCACGCGGCACGGCAGCCGTTCTCGCTGCGATGCTCGCGCGAAAGGTCTCCTCATGACCGCCACAGCGCCCGCTCGGACACCCGTGGAACGGATCGTCGGCGCTCGGATCCGGGTGCTTCGCGCGGCTACCCGTGGCGGGGTGGCCATGTCGTTCGCGCCGCTCGCGCACCGCAGCATGGTCCTCGTCGAGCTGCACGGCGAGAGCGGCGCCGTCGGGTACGGCGAGAGCTGGGTGAACTTCCCCGCCTGGGCGCCGGCGGAACGCGTCGCGACGTTGCGCGACGGCGTGCTGCCGCTCGTGCTCGACACGCCAGGCACCGTGCAGGAGACACAGCCGCGGTTGACGCAGCGACTGGACCCGCTCGGCCGGCAGTGGGGTGCGCCAGGCCCGATCCGGCAGGCGATCAGCGCGGTCGACGTCGCGCTGTGGGACCTCGCCGGCAAGGCCGCAGGCGAGTCGGTCGCCGCTCTCGCCGGCGGGGCCGTACGAACCACGATCCCGACGTACGCGAGCAGCCTCGGCCCCACGAACGTGGTGGCGGACGCCCAGGACTGCCTGGCGGCCGGGCACACCGCCGTGAAGGTGAAGCTCGGCTTCGGCAGGGCCGCCGACCAGCAGGCGCTGAACGACGCGCGCACCACGCTGGGGCCGGGCGCCACGCTGTACGCCGACGCCAACCAGGCCTGGACGGTCGACGAAGCGGCCGCCATGGTGCCGGTGCTGCGCGACTTCGGCGTCGGCTGGCTGGAGGAACCGATCCGCGGCGACCGGCTCGCAGACCTGGAGGAGCTGCACAGCCGTACCGGCATCACCATCGCCACGGGCGAGAACGTGTACGGTTTGGCCACATTCGAGGCACTCGCGGCAAGTCCGGCAGTCGCCATCCTGCAACCGGACATCACGAAGGCCGGCGGGCTCACCGAGGCGCTCGCGGTCGGCCGGCTGGCGGCCGCCGCCGGCAAACAGGTGTGGCCGCACCTCTACGGCGGCGCGCTCGGCTTCGCGGCGACGTTGCAGCTCGCGGCCGCCGACGCGACCGTGCAACGGGTCGAGTACGACGTCAGGCACAACCCGTTGCGTGACCCGCTGCTCACCGCGCCGCCGGTTCCCAGGGCCGGGGTCGTCACCATCCCCGCCGCGCCCGGGCTCGGCGTCGCGCTGGATCGCCATGCGGTGCAGGAATACACGGAGGATGCCCAGCTCGTGGGCAACGTGTCCGATTCGTGAGCACGCCGGCGGCGGGAGCGTACTGCTGATGTGGTCTCGATGACGGTAGGTTGAACGCCGTGACCGCGAACGGCAACTTTGACGATGACCTCCGCCTCGCTCACACCCTCGCCGACGGCGCGGACTCGATCACCATGAGCAGGTTCCGTGCGCTGGACCTGCACGTCGAGACCAAGCCCGACCTCACGCCCGTCAGTGAGGCCGACACCGCGGTCGAAGAGGCGTTGCGCAGCACGCTCTCGCGAGTGCGCTCGCGCGACGCGATGCTGGGCGAGGAGTACGGCAGACAGGGCGACGGACCACGGTGCTGGGTCGTCGACCCGATCGACGGCACCAAGAACTACGTCCGTGGCGTACCGGTGTGGGCAACGCTGATCGGGTTGCTCTACGGCGACGAGGTGGTGGTCGGCCTGGTGTCGGCGCCCGCCCTCGGACGCCGCTGGTGGGCGGCGAGGGGCAGCGGCACCTGGACCGGCAAGGGACTCGCGAGCGCCACCCGCTGCTCGGTGTCCTCGGTCGACTCGCTGGCCAACGCGTCGATGTCGTACTCCAGCCTCACCGGCTGGCAGGAGCGCGAGGCGCTGGAACCGTTCCTCGGCCTCAGCAACGACGTCTGGCGCACCCGCGCCTACGGTGACTTCTGGTCGTACGTGCTGGTCGCCGAGGGCGCCGTGGACATCGCCGCGGAGCCCGCGGTGTCGCTGTGGGACCTGGCCGCGCTCGCCGTCATCGTGGAAGAGGCCGGCGGCCGCTTCACCGGCCTCAACGGCACCCCGGGCCCACACTCCGGCGACGCCGTAGCCACCAACGGCCTGCTGCACGACAAGGTGCTCGCCGCTCTCGACCCCGAGCAACGCTTGTTCTGACCCGGCGTCAGGGTGCGTGCCTGGCGACGTAGGCGTGGTAGCCCTCGCCGTCGGTGCTCGCGCCGCCGCTCGCCCAGAGGGCGGTGGTGCCAGGCACGTTCGTCAGGCTGGCCAGCTCGCCGCCAGGGCCGGGTACCTTGCGCATCGATGTGCCGTCCCAGCGGTCCAGCCTCGCGGCGCCGGACGAGTAGTCGTTGCCGCCGAACCAGACACCGCCGGCGCCGTCCCTTGCGACCGTGCTCAGCCGGCCCTCGTACTGCGGGCTCGCCGCGGCACGCCAGGAGCCGTTCACCCGGCGCTGTACGAACGGCCGTTCCCGGTACGGCTCGGCGGCGGTCGTGCGGCCACCGATCACGTGGATCTGCCCGTACACGGACTGGATGTTCGTGGCGTGCGAGCCGCCGGACTGCTCCGGCAGCTTCGCCTCCGACCAGTTCGAGCCGTCCCAGTGCAGTACGTAGTGGCTCTCGCCGTCGCCGCGGTTGCCGACGACCCACACGTCGTCCTCGGCGACCGCCGCCACGTCGATCAGGCCGCCGGCATCGGGCGACAGATCGGGGACGGCGACCTCCTGCCACTGCGAGCCGGTCCACCGCCAGGCGAGGTCGCGGTACGTCCCGTCGCCGTTGCTGCTCGTACCGACCAGCCACGGCCGGCCCTGGCCGACGGACACCGCCGCGAGCGTGGTGTCGTCGTCCCCCGCGGGCACGGGGATCTGCTCCAGCCGGGCGCCTGTCCACCGCAGCGTCAGCGGCCGGAGGCCGCCGTCGGTCGCGGTGTACCCGGCGACCCAGGTCTGCGTGGCGGACTTCGAGCTCACCGAGATGAGCGTGCCCTGCACCGCAGGCTCCACGGTGGCCCAGTGTGCACCGTTCCAGTGCCGCAGCAGGCCGGCCACCGCGGTGCCGTCGTCGACCTGGTCGCCTACCGCCCAGATGTCCGACCGGCTGGACGCGGAGGTGTCGCGGTACACGCAGCGCACCTCGTCGTCGTAACAGTCGTCGCGGACCCTGACCTGCCAGCCGGCACTGCCCTCGGCCGGCTTCGCCACCAGGCCGCCGTTCGCGCCGTACGCGGCGGCCGTCGGGACGACCGACACCACCGCGAGCGCACCGAGGAGCACGCCGACCGCCAGCCAGCGACGTCGCGCCGACCCGCCCGTGTACCGGCTCATGTCACCCCCGTACGACCTGGCGTACGGCAGCTTACCGGCGACCGGCCGGCCGGTGTGGCCGCAGCGGAAGCGTTACCGCTCCGCCTGCAGCATCCAGCACTCCTTCTCCAGCTCGGCGGTGAGCGAGATGAACAGGTCCTGGGTGACCACGTCGGTGTCCCCGGTCGTGGCGATGCGCTCCCGCATCCGGGCGATCACCCCCTGGTAGACGGCGACCAGGTGCGCGACGACACCGTCGTCGGACAGCCACCCGGCGTCGAACTGCGGTACCTGACTGTTCGCCGCGACCGTCCCCGCCGTGCCGTCGGGGTTGACACCGAGCGCTGCCGCCCGCTCGGCTACCTGGTCGGTGTAGCCACGTGCCGCGCTCACCAGCTCGTCCAACTGCAGGTGGATGCTGCGGAACCGCTTGCCCACCAGGTTCCAGTGCGCCTGCTTCGCGGTCAGCGACAGGTCGATGAGATCGACCAGAGTGTCCTGCAGTGCGTCGCCGGTGACAGCAGTCGCCTTCTCCTCGAGCGGACCGTTGATGGTTGTCATCTCGGCTGCCTCCCTACGCGTGGGTCCCGATCGCCACGTTACCTCTAACCACGTGTTGACCAGTGCAAACCGAAAACGACGACGGGGTTAGGGACGCATCCGCAGCACGGGAGTGCCGCTGGTCGTCCTGATCTCCACCGAGGCGATGTCGCGCACCGGCCACGACGTGGCGCCCTGCAGCTCCGCGTCCTTGCCCGGGCGGACGGTCCAGCTGCCGATGTGCTCGACCTCGCCGTACTTGTCGACCACCACGAGCACGTACTTGCCCGTCCAGGTGGCCTTCTTCTCGTACATGCAGTGCATGTTCACCTTGGTGCCCCACGCGACGTCCTCGAGCCCGATGGTCGCCCACACCGGCGCGGAACGCACCGGGCTCATGGTGACGGTGGGGATGGACACCGGCCGCTCACCGGTGGGAGCCGCGCCGAGGACGAGGACGACGGCGAGCACCAGACATGCTGCCGCCGCGGTGACACTCGTGCCGATAGTCGTCCAGCGTGACCGCCGCTGCTGTCTGCGTGCCATGTCGATGAGCGAAGGCAGCAACGTCTCCGGCGGCAGGTCAGGCGGCTCCCCCGCCGGCACCAGGTCAGGCGGCACCTTCGACAGCAGGCCGGGCATGCCGGCGAGCTCGCGCACGGCCCGCGCACAGTCGGCGCAGTCGCGCAGGTGCAGCTCGAACTCCTGCCGGTCGCGCGGGGACAGCGCGCCGAGCACGTACGGCGCGTCGTAGGTGGCGAAGCGGTCCTCAGCACTCATTCGCTAACCCCCAGTTCCTCGAGGGAGAGCCGCAGGGCACGCAACGCGTAGTGCAGCCGCGACTTCACCGTGCCCTCGGGCACGCCGAGCCGCCCGGCCGCCTCCGCGACCGAGTGTCCGAGGTAGTGGCATTCGATGATCACCTGTCGATGCGGGACGGAGAGCCGTTCGAGTGCCTCCGCGACGCAGCAGACCAACATCGTCTGTTCGGTCTCGTCGTTCGCCGACGTGTACCTGCCGGTGCCGGGGAGCTCCGCCACCGACACCTCGCTCCTGGACCTCTTGGTGCGCCATTCGTCGATGACGATCCGCCTGGCGACGGTGAACAGCCAGGAGCGCGCGCCGTCCCCCCGGTCGAGCACGGCCGGGTTCCGCCAGGCGCGCAACAGCGTCTCCTGCACCACGTCCTCGGCGCGTGCACGGTCGCCGCCGGTCAGCCGCAGGGCGTACGCCCACAGCGCCGCCGCATGCTCGTCGTGCAGCGCGCGCATCAGCTCCGCCTGACTGTCTGGCACGGCCCCCTCACGACTCGCCGCGGCTACGTCAGCTGTCGAGCAATGATCAGAACCTGTGGATGTGCTTCGGGAGGGGCGTACCTTCTCGAAGGATGATCTGAAGCCCATGCAGTTCTGATCAGGGCCAGCGTTGGCGCGCTGGTTCGGGAAGGTACGCCCATGCTCAAGGTAGTCC
>WHTA01000041.1 GCA_009379825.1 Streptosporangiales bacterium | reverse complement strand
TTCGAGCCGAACGGAGTGGCGTAGAGCTCGTCGCCGACGTGCAGCCCACTGATCCCCGGCTCGAACGAGTTCTTCGGCCACCTGCTCATGAAGTCGTCGGTCACGTACTCCTGCAGCGACGCCTCCCAGCCACGCACGTACGGCACCGGATGTGCGATCTCGGTACCCGCGGACCTGAAGACGTCCGGCGGGTTGTTCTGCGAGAACAACAGCTGGATCGAGTTGGCGTACTGGTCGATCGGGTACGTGCGTAGCTCCACCTCGATCCCGGTCTGCTCGGTGAACTTCTTCATCCGTCGTTCTTGGTACGCGTCCGAGTCGACCTGTCCTGCCTCGGTGACGGTAGCCAGGACGAGCTTGTCCGAACTCTGGCTGCCGCTCGTACCGCACATGCCGAGCGGGGTGAGCGCGGCGAGGCTACCCGCCGTCCCCATGTACCCCAGCATCGATCGCCGACTGATCACCTTGGACTTGCTCACCGCAACCTCCTGGGCGTCACCGGGGGCCGCGCCTCCGAGGCGCGGGTCCAGCCCCTCGCGCGTCCTTGCGTGGCCACGAGGATGGCTTGTAACGTTTCAATCATCCGACCGTCGTGTGCCCGCGACAGGTTGTCAAGGCATCCGTTCGCAACTCCCCGGACCGTGAGGTGCATCGGGCATGACCAACACATCCCGCCGACCCAGCGTCCTGTTGTTGATCGCCGACCAGCTGCGTGGTCGGGATCTGCACTGCACGGGCAACGAATCGGTGGCAACGCCACATATCGACGCCCTCGCGGCCCGCGGCGTCGTCGCCGAGCGCTGCTACGCGAACGCACCGGTGTGCTGCCCGAGCCGGGCGACGATCTTCTCCGGCCGCTACTCGATGCAGCACCGGGTGATCGACAACGACCTCCCGATCCCCGACGACGTGCCGTTCTTCGCGCAGCCGCTGCGCGACGCCGGCTACCACACCGGCTACATCGGCAAGTGGCACCTGGACGGCATGCCGCGGTCGAAGTTCACGCCACCGGGCCCGCGACGCCACGGGTTCGACTTCTGGGCCGCGTACAACTGCCACCACGACTACTTCAACCCGCGCTACTACCGCGACACCGACGAGCTCGTCACCGCCGAGGGCTACGAACCCGTCGTGCAGACCGACCTGGCCGTCGACTTCCTGAACACACTGCCGGCAGACGACCCGTTCTGCCTCGTGCTGACGTGGGGACCGCCGCACGACCCGTACGACCAGGTGCCGGAGGAGTTCCGCGCGCACTACCGCGAGCACCGACCGACGCTGCCGGCCAACACCGACACGACCATCCCCGACATCGAGGACATCTACGCGGACTACCTCGCCGCGATCACGGCACTCGACACCGAGATGGGCCGGCTGACGGCCGCCCTGGACGAGCTCGGCCGGCTCGACGACACCATCATCGTCGTCACCTCCGACCACGGCGACATGCTCGGCGCCGGCGGCTGGACGAAGAAGCAGCTGCCGTGCGAGGAGGCGGTACACGTGCCGTTCGTGGTGTCCTGGCCGAGCGGTCTGCCTGCCGGCGAGCGACGCGACGGGCTGCTCTCCACCGTCGACGTCGCGGCGACGCTCCTCGACCTCACCGGTGTGCCGGCCGGCTTCGCCACCGACGGCACCGGCCGCGCGGACCTGCTGCGCGACGGCGCGCCCGGCGCCGAGGAGGTGTACCTCGAGGGACTCACCAGGTTCGACGAGTCGGTGGCTGCCGGCAAGCCGGAGTGGCGCGGGATACGCACCACGCGTTGGACGTACGCCGAGGCCGTCGGCCGCCTGCCGTGGCTGTTGTTCGACAACGACGCCGACCCGCTGCAGGAGCGGAACCTGGTGGCCGACCCCGGCCACGCGGACGTCCGTTCTGACCTGGCTGCGCGCATCGAGGAGCACCTGCACCGGACGGGCGACCCGTTCGTCCCCACCGCCAGTATGGTCGAGCTGCTCGGCCTCACCGAACTGTGGGAGATCAGGGAACGCGAGATGGGGGCCATCCCGTGACAGCCGGCAAACCGGCGGAGCGGGCGGACGTCGAACTGTCCGGCCGGCTCGCGCCGCTTTACCGGCTGCTGCGCTGGCCGGCGCGACTGGCTCTGGCCAACCGGCTGTGGGCGGCAGGCACGATCGCCGGCCTCGGCGTGTTCGGCGTCGCACCGGCGACGGTGGCGATGTTCTGGTTGCTCCGGGAGTACGACCGCGGCCGGCAACCGCAGGCGGTGCGGGGCTTCTGGATGCAGTGGCGCGCCGAGCTCGGCCGGTCGCAGCTGCGGCTCGGGTTACCGCTGGCCACCGTGTTCGTGCACGCGTTCTACCTGGCGGCCGCATACCAACAGCCTGGCCTGCGGCCGGTTGCCGGCGGGCTCGCGATCGTCCTCGCCGGCTACCTCGGCACGCTCCTGCCGGCCGCCCTCGTGCACTTCGACCTCGGGGCGACCGCGAGCTGGCGGGTGGCAGCGGTTGCCGCCTGGCGGCAACCGCTGCTCTCCCTCGCCATCGCCGTGACCAACGCCGGCCTGCTCGTCCTCATGCTCTGGGCCGTACCGGCGGCGCTGGTCTTCTACGCGGCGAGCGTGCCCGGCTACGTGGGCTTGAAAGCAGCGCTCTACGCGTTCGGCAAACTCACCTGACTGCGCTGTGGCTCATCGACCGCCCTGGTCACGGCCGCCGGAACTCCCTCCGGCACGGTCCTGACCGAGGTAACCCCGCACTCCCCTGGTCTCATTGTCGCGAGCAGACGCAGCCTTCTCGGTCTTGCGCCCGAACTTCCGCTGCGCCTTGTTGACCTTCGTGTCGCGCTTTTCACCTGCGGTGGTGACCTTGGCGTCGTAGTTCTGGGTCGCTGCATCCACCGCGCCGTGCGCGTTACCCAGCCGCTTGATGTCTCCGGCGAGCCGCCCGAGACCCTGGATGTTCTCCCGCGAGGGGTTCTCACCAGCGGTACGGATGCTGGTCTCCAGCGTGCTTACCGACTCCCTCGGCTGCTGGCGTACGGCCCGCACCGCATCCCTCGCCATCTTGCCAACGGTGGTTACGGCAGCGAGGGCGGCAACCGTCCCGACCACGCCCGCCGGAGCGCCCGCACCAGCGGTTGCCGCAAGCGTCGCCGCGCCACCCGAACCGAGCCCAGCTGTCTCCCGCCAGTTGTTCGTGACGCTGTCACGTACCGCCTGGGCGCGGCGCGCTCTGTATCCGGCTTCTGCCATGTTCTCTATCTCCGAATCACGCGTAGGTCAGCGGGTCAGTCGAGGATCGGGGCGAGGATGGCGACCTCGGTGGCCACCAGGAGCGGGATGTTCACCGCGAGCGCCTGCAGGACGCTGTTGGTGTCGGGCTGCGGGCCGTCGCCGAACGCTTCTTTCGCGAACGCGGCGCACGACTCCCACAGGTTCGGGTAGTGCTGGCTGTTGGACCAGAGCGCGTAGATGTCGCCGTTCACCGACACCCGGGCCTCGCCGGCGACGGCGATGCGGTAGTTCTCCGGGTCGTCGTGGGTGTTGCCGAGGCCGATCCCCAGCGGCAGCAACCGGTGGCTCGAGCCGAACGACTCGAGGTTGTCGGCGGTCGGGTCGAACTGCGCGAGCGCACGCCGGCTCAGCAAGTCGTCGATGACCGGCTCCGGGTCGGAGATCGGCGCCTCGGACCGGGTACGCAACGCCAGGCGCAACGCCTCCCTGGTGCCCTTCAGCTTCGACTGCTTCTCCGGGTCGGCCATGGCCGCGGCCCACACGGTCGTTTCGAGTGCCGTGAGCTGCTCGGCGTAACCGCCGACGTTGAGGTGCCAGTACTCGGGCTGTTCATCGGAAGCGTCCGCGGCGTGGAACTCCCCCAACATCAGGCCAGCCGGCACGATTACCTGGGACATGGGCTCCCCTCTTGCAGGTTGGGTCATGCTCGTGACAGTCGTGCTCTGCGCACGGTTGCGTTCTTCGATGTCGACGACGCTGCGATAGTTCCTTGGCGGTCGAGATGGTTTTCCCGACGCCCGACAGCAACGCAAGCGTAGGGGGTACGTGACGGCGGCGGGTGCCGTCAACTGCGCCGATTTCCGCCCGTGCCAGCGCTGCACGCCGGTCGTCCGGGTATGCCCGGATGCTCCCGCGCCGGGACCGCCCCACGAACCGAGCGCGCTACCGTCCGTAGCCGGTGAACCTACATCCCGTTACGACGGCCGCGACGGCGTCAGGTGGACTCCCGGACGACGAGCTCTGGCTCGAACACCAGCCGCTGGTGCAGGTGCGTCTCCGGCTCGTCCGCTTCCTCGATCAGCAGCCGCGCCGCGGCGACGCCGAGCTCGTAGCGGGGCTGGCGCACCGACGTCAGCGGCACAGCCGCGGCGGACGCGAACTCGATGTCGTCGTACCCGACGATCGCGAGGTCGTCCGGCACCCGCTTCTCCGCCCGTACGGCCTCCTGCAGCGCGCCGAGGGCGAGCAGGTCGTTGGCACAGAACACCGCACTTGGTGGTTCAGGCTGTTCGAGCAGCAGCCTGGTCTGCGCCCGACCGGACGCCACGTTCAGCGCCGCGGCCTCGAACACCAGCAGCTCGTCGGCCTTCCGACCCGTGCGCTCCAGGGCGTGCAGCGCGCCCACCCGGCGGTCCCTGCACTGCCGGATGGTCAGCGGCCCGGAGACGTAGCCGATGCGATCGTGGCCGCGGTCGAGCAGGTGGCTGGCCGCGAGATCGCCGCCGGCCACGTCGTCCACGGAGACCGAGCACTGGTCGCGGCGGGTCGCCTTCCGGTCGACGAGGACGATGGGGATGCCGCGCGCCCGCATCTTCACCACCTGGTTGCGCACGCCGCGCACCGGGCTCACCAGGACGCCGCGCACGCGCTGCTCCTCGAGCACGTCGAAGTAGGCGGTCTCCTTCGCCGCCGACTCGTCGGAGTTGCAAAGGATGACGGCGAGCCCCGCGTCGTTCGCGGCGTCCTCGACGCCCCGCGCAAGGTCGGTGAAGAACGGGTTGGCGACGTCGAGGACCATCAGCCCGATCGTGCGGCTATGACCGGCGCGCAGCTGTCGCGCCGACTCGTTGCGCACGAAGCCCAGCGCCTCGATCGCCTGGTGCACGCGCTGCCTGGTCGCCGGCGTCACCAACTCGGGACGGTTCAGCACGTTCGACACCGTGCCCACCGACACACCCGCGTGCGCGGCGACCTCACGGATGCTGGTCGTGGGCGCCACTTGGTCCTCTCGTCCGCACTTGACAGTCAGGTGTGCCGATCCTATCCTCACAAGCGGTCATTTGAAACGATTCACGCGGCCTGCCGCACGGCCTGGGAGAGGTGAGCCGCCGATGACCGGCATCGGAAACGTCAAGGAACTGCTGCGAACACAACGGATCGAGACGCCGTCGTGGGGCTACGGCAACTCGGGTACCCGGTTCAAGGTCTTCGCCCAGCCGGGCGTGCCGCGCACGCCGTACAAGAAGGTCGACGACGCCGCCACTGTGCACCGCTTCACGGGGATCGCGCCGAGCGTGGCGCTGCACATCCCGTGGGACACCGTCGACGACTACGCCGACCTCGCCAGGTACGCGGCGGACCAGGGACTGCGCATCGGCACCATCAACGCCAACGTCTTCCAGGACGACGACTTCCGGCTCGGCAGCGTGACGAACCCGGACGACGCAATCAGGCACAAAGCCGTCGACCGGCTGCTCGAATGCGTGGACGTGATGGACGCGACCGGTTCACGCGACCTGAAGCTCTGGTTCGCCGACGGCACCAACTACCCGGGCCAGGACGACCTCCGCGACCGCCAGGCACGGCTCGCCGACTCGCTCACCCGCACCTACGAACGGCTCGCCGGCGACCAGCGGATGCTGTTGGAGTACAAGCTGTTCGAGCCGGCGTTCTACGCCACCGACGTGCCTGACTGGGGCACCGCGCTGCTGCACTGCCTCCGGCTCGGCGAGCGCGCGCAGGTCGTCGTCGACACCGGGCACCACGCGCCGAGCACGAACATCGAGTTCATCGTCGCCATGCTGCTGCGCGAGCGCCGCCTCGGCGGCTTCGACTTCAACTCCAGGTTCTACGCCGACGACGACCTGATGGCCGGCGCGGCCGACCCGTTCCAGCTGTTCCGCATCATGTACGAGGTGGTGCGCGGCGGCGGCTTCGGCGCGGACACGGAGATCGCGTTCATGCTCGACGAGTGCCACAACATCGAGCCGAAGATACCCGGCCAGATCCGGTCGGTGCTCAACGTCCAGGAGGCCACCGCCAAGGCGCTGCTCGTCGACCAGGCCGCGCTCGACCGGGCCCAGCGAAGCGGTGACGTGCTCGGCGCGAACGCCGTGCTGATGGACGCCTACAACACCGACGTACGCCCGTTGCTCGCCGAGCTGCGCAAGGAGTGGGGGCTCGCGCAGGACCCGATGGCGGCGTACGCGGGATCCGGTTACGCTGAACGCATCGCTGCTGAACGGGTCGGCGGCGCCCGGGCCGGCTGGGGTGCGTGATGCACGACGTTGTACGCCAGCTGCTCGACCGGTCGCACGAGCTGGGCGCGGACCCACGCAACACCAACTACGCCGGCGGCAACGCGTCCGCCAAGGCCGAGGTGGCCGACCCGGTCACCGGGCAGCCGACGGAGCTGCTGTGGGTCAAGGGCTCGGGCGGCGACCTCGGCACCCTCAGGGAGCAGGGGTTGGCCGTGCTCCGGCTGGACCGGCTCCGCGCGCTCGTCGACGGCTACCCGGGCGTCGACCGCGAGGACGAGATGGTCGGGCTGTTCGACTACTGCCTGCACGGCAGGGGCGGCGCCGCGCCGTCCATCGACACCGCCATGCACGGCCTGCTGCCGAGCGCACACGTCGACCACCTGCACCCGGACGCCGGCATCGCGTTCGCCGCCGCTGCCGACGGCGAGCCGCTGACCGCCGACTGTTTCGGGGACCGGTGGTCTGGGTGCCCTGGCGACGGCCGGGTTTCCAGCTCGGCCTGGACATCGCGGCGATCCACGCCGCGCACCCGGACGCGATCGGCTGCATCCTCGGCGGGCACGGCATCACCGCGTGGGGGGCCACGTCCGAGGAGTGTCGCGACAACTCGCTGGAGATCATCCACACCGCGCAGCGCTACATCGACGCGCGCGGAGGCGAGCGGGCGCGAGCCGTTCGGGCCAGCCCTGGCGGACCGTCGACCGCTGCCGGCAACGCAGCGGCGGGCACGGGCGGCGGCGCTGGCGCCCGTGCTGCGCGGGCTGGCGTCCACGGACCAGCGACAGGTCGGGCACTTCACCGACGACGAAGCCGTGCTCACCTTCCTGGCCGGCGCCGAGCACCCGCGCCTGGTGCAGCTGGGCACGTCGTGCCCGGACCACTTCCTGCGCACGAAGGTGCGCCCACTGCTCCTCGACCTGCCCGGTGACGCCGCGCTCCCCGACGCCGTCGCGCGGCTGCGCGAGCTGCATACCGAGTACCGCACCGAGTACACCGCGTGCTACCGGCGCCATGCCTCGCCCGGCAGCCCGGCGATGCGCGGCGCCGACCCGGCCGTCGTGCTCGTGCCGGGCGTGGGCATGTTCTCGTTCGGCAAGGACAAGCAGACCGCACGGGTCGCCGCGGAGTTCTACCTGAACGCGATCAACGTGATGCGCGGCGCGGAGATCATCTCCACGTACGAGCCGATCAGCGAGGCGGAGAAGTTCCGCATCGAGTACTGGGAGCTGGAGGAGGCGAAGCTGCGCAGGCAACCACCGCCCAAGCCGCTGGCTACCCGGATCGCGCTCGTCACCGGCGGCGGCTCCGGCATCGGCCGGGCGACGGCACGACGGCTCGCCGCCGAGGGCGCGTGCGTCGCCGTCGCCGACCTGGACCTCGCCGCGGCCGAGGAGACCGCGCGTAGCATCGGCGACACCGACCGCGCCGTCGCAGTGCAGGTCGACGTCGGCGACGAGCAGGCCGTGGACACCGCCGTACGCGACGCGACGCTGGCGTTCGGCGGCCTCGACCTGGTGGTCAACAACGCCGGTCTCTCCAGGTCCGCACCGCTGACCGAGACCAGCGTCGACGACTGGGACCTCCAGCACCGGGTGATGGCGCGCGGCTCGTTCCTGGTCAGCAGGGCGGCCGCGCGGGTCCTCACCGAGCAGGGCATGGGCGGCGACATCGTCTACGTGGTCAGCAAGAACGGCGTGTTCGCCGGCGCGAACAACGTCGCGTACGGCGCCGCCAAGGCCGACCAGGCACACCAGGTGCGGCTGCTCGCCGCAGAGCTCGGCGCGCACGGCATCAGGGTGAACGGCGTGTTCGCCGGCGCGAACAACGTCGCGTACGGCGCCGCCAAGGCCGACCAGGCACACCAGGTGCGGCTGCTCGCCGCAGAGCTCGGCGCGCACGGCATCAGGGTGAACGGCGTGAACCCCGACGCCGTGGTGCGCGGCTCGGGGATCTTCGCGTCCGGCTGGGGCGCACAGCGCGCGGCGCTGTACGGCGTACCGGAGGACGAGCTGGGCGAGTTCTACGCACGCCGCACGCTGCTGAAGCGCGAGGTGCTGCCCGAGCACGTGGCCGCGGCCGTCTGCGTGCTCGCCGGTGACGAGCTCGGCCAGACGACCGGGCTGCTGGTGCCCGTCGACTCCGGCGTCGCCGCGGCGTTCCTGCGCTGAACCCGCGAGATTCCTGCCGGGCCACCGATGAGTTCCGGCGTACGACCAGGTCTACCTGCTCATCGATGCGTCACGGAAGGACCGACCATGCAGCGGATAAAGACCTACCTGTGGTTCGACGACCAGGCCGAGGAGGCGGCCAACTTCTACGTCTCACTGTTCAACGACGCGAAGATCCTCGACATCAAGTACTCCGGCAAGGCCGGACCGGGCGAGGAGGGCACGGTGCTGCTCGTGACCTTCCAGCTGGAGGGCCTGGAGTTCATCGCGCTCAACGGCGGCCCGCAGTTCAAGTTCACCGAGGCGATCTCGCTGTGCGTCGACTGCAACACCCAGGCCGAGGTCGACGAGCTGTGGGAGAAGCTCGCCGCGGACGGCGGTGAACACGGCCCGTGCGGCTGGCTGAAGGACAAGTACGGGCTGTCGTGGCAGATCGTCCCCCGCGTCATGCTCGAGTACCTCAGCGACCCGGACGAGACGAAGTCGGCCCGGGCCATGGCAGCCATGCTGCAGATGTCCAAGCTCGACATCGACGAACTACGCGCAGCGTACGAAGGGAGCTGACCGGTCACCGCCGCATCGACGGATAGCCGACGATCAACATGCCCCGGCACGGTCCGTCGACGGCCTTGTAGATGTGTGGCCGATCCCCCGGGTACCTGAGGAAGTCTCCCGGCCCCAGCTCGACCGGGTCGTCGACCGGCCCGGCGAGCACCCGGCCGGAGTACACGAACATCCGCTCGACCACGCCGTCGCCGTGCGGCTTCCCCTGTTGCTCGCCGCCGGCGGCCAGCGTCATCTCGAAGATCTCGGTCAACCCCGACGGCGACTCGATGCGGTCCACCAGCCGTAGGTCGAGCGGCGGCGCATCGGTGTGGCTCAGTACGTGCGAGCCCTCGTCCGCGCGCACCAACCGGGTGTCGACCAGGTCCGCCTGCTCGAACAGGTCGCTGAAGGCGACGCCGAGGGCGATCGCCAGCGACCACACCGTCTCGATCGTCGGGTTTCCCCGCCCCTGCTCCAGGTTGGCCAGCGTCGCCTTGGCCACGCCCGATCGGTCGGCCAGCGCCGCCAACGAGTAGCCGCGTTCCGACCGCACTCGTCGCAGGTTCGCCGCAAGGGTCTTGCCAAACGCCTTCATGCGATTATAGTAGTCCATCAGTCTAGTTCATTGGTACGGGGGCCTCGTGGAGGTGTGTCGCATGCCTGCCCGATTCTCCAGGACAGCAGCACTACTCGCCAGCCTCGTCCTCACCGGTGTCGCCGCGGCCACCGGTTGCGGTGCGACGGGCGGCGGTGAGGATTCCGGCACCTTCAAGCTCGGCGTCGAGGCCCCGTTGACCGGTCCCGACGCGGAGAGCGGCCAGGCCATCCTCAACGCGACGAAGATGGCGTTCGCCGAAGTGGACAACAAGATCGGCGACACGCAGATCGAGCTCGTCCCCGTCGACGACAAGGCCGACCCGGCCGCGGCGGTCAGCGCCTACACGTACGCGATCAACCGCGACGGCGTGCAGGCGATGTTCGGCAACTGGAACACCGACGTCACGCTCGGCGTGATGCCGCTGTCCGAGCGCTACCAGATGCCGCACTTCTTCTACGGCGCGCTCGGCCAGGCGGTCGACGACAAGGTCGAGAAGACCAAACCCAAGTACTTCTTCGGCAAGCAGTACCCGCCGCCCGGGGAGCAGCAGGCGGCGTACGTCGCTGCGCTCGACGAAGCGCTCGACAACGGGCTGGAGCTGCCGAACGGCAAGACGGTCGCCCTGTTCGGTGAGGACACCGACTTCGGGCGCGGTGTGGTGCAGACGCTCGCCAAGGAGTTCAAGGACGACGGCTGGCAGGTGAAGGGCAAGCAGTTCTTCGCCATGGACGAGACCGAGCACAACGCGATGGTCAACACGTTCCTGCGCCAGGACGCCTCCGTCATCGCGGGCACGGGTACCGCGCTGCAGGGCATCGCGAGCCTGCTCAAGCAGACCCGCAGCCTGGGCTTCGAAGGGCTGATCATCTGCGACGGCCTCTCGTACACCGGCGACTGGCACAAGGCGACGGGTGCCGCCTCCGACGGCGTGATGGACCTCAACGTGCTGTACGCGACCGAGGAGGCGAAGAAGTTCGAGGCCGCGTACAAGAGAAGCACGGCGAGATCACGACCGAGACGCTCACCAAGGTCGGCACCGACGAGCTGATGACGGGAAAGATCTCGTACGACGGCATGATGATGAAGGAGTACCGCTTCACCTCGGCGAGCTGGCCGGTCCCGGTCTCCGGTGACGACGGCTACCTCGCGCCGGTCGTCCAGTACTGGGACGGCAAGCCGTCCATCACCTATCCCCGCCGGCTCGCGACGAGCGAGATCCGGCTCGCGCAGGGAGGGTGAGATGACGAACGCGGTCGCGGTGGAGCAGCTGACCAAGCGGTTCGGCGGACACGTGGCACTCGGCGGCGTATCGCTCGAGGTCGCCGATGGTGAGGTCGTCGGGTTGGTCGGGCCCAACGGTGCGGGCAAGACGGTGTTCCTGAGCTGTATCGCCGGTGCCCTGCGGCCCACGTCGGGACGGGTGCGTGTGCACGGCGTGGACACCATCAACGCACCGCCGGAACGGCTCTGCCGGCTCGGCGTCGCGCGTACGTTCCAGGTGCCGCAGCCGTTCACCGCGATGACCGCCCTGGAGAGCGTGTTGGTCGCGACGACGTTCGGCGGTACGACCGACAGGGCGGCTACACCGCGAGAACGCGCCGGCGCCGCGCTCGTCCGTGCCGGCTTCGACAAGGACCCGGAAACGCCGATCGCCACGCTCAACACGCTGGACCTGAAGATCGTCGACCTGGCCCGCGCTCTCGGCTCGCAGCCACGGATCCTGCTGCTCGACGAGCTCGCCGCAGGTCTGGTGACCGGCCAGCTCGGCGGCTTCATCGAGACCGTACGCGGCCTCGCGGCCGATGGCCTCACGGTGATCATCGTCGAGCACGTCATCGAGACCATCACCTCACTGTGTCCGCGGCTGGTGGTGCTCGACCGCGGCGAGGTGCTCGACGACGGAGCGACACACGAGGTGATGCGCAACCCGCGCGTCGTCGAGGCGTACCTGGGTACCGAGGTGGCTGCCGCATGACGCTAGAAGTGCAGGATCTGCGTGCCGCGTACGGATCCATCGAGGTGCTGCACGGCGTCTCGCTCTCCGTCGACGCCGCTCGGTTCGGCGTCGTGCTCGGCCCGAACGGCGCCGGCAAGTCGACGCTCCTGCTGGCGCTGGCCGGCCTGGTTCGCGTACCCGCGGGCACGGTGACGTTCGAAGGCGAGCGGCTGCACGAGCTGCCCGCCCATGCACGTGTCCGGCACGGGATCGGGCTCGTCTCCGAGCAGCTCAACCTGTTCCCGAACATGAGCATCAGGGAGAACCTGCTCGTCGGCGGGTTCCACGCTCCGCGTAACGACCTCGCCCGCCGGCTCGACACCGTGCACGAGCTCTTTCCCTGGCTCGCCGAACGCGGTACGCAGGCGGCCGGCACACTCAGCGGTGGGCAGCGCAAGATGCTCGCGCTCGGCCGCGCGCTGATGGGCGATCCGCGGCTGCTCCTCGTCGACGAGCCGTCGAGCGGCCTCGCCCCCACGATCGTCACCACGGTCTTCACCGCGCTACGGGAGCTGCACCGCAGGGGTCTCACCGTGCTCCTCGTCGAGCAGCACGTACAGCAGTCGCTCGGCCTCGCCGACCATGCCTGGGTCCTCGAGGGCGGCGTCCTCCGCCTCGAAGGTACGGCGGACGAACTACGCGACAACCCATACGGCCGGGAGGCCTACCTTGGTGTCTAGCGCGCTCCGGCGGGTCCCGCCGACGAACCTCGCCATCGCGGTCGGCGTGCTGGTGGTGCTCGCCGTGGCGTCGTACTACCGCGGCACGTTCATCGTCGTCGGCACGCTCGTCACCGGCAGCACCTGGGCGTTGATGGCCGTCGGCCTGTCGCTGGTGTTCGGCGTGATGAACGTGCTCAACTTCGCGCAGGGCGCGTTCTTCATGGTCGGCACGCTCACCAGCTACCTCACCTACGGCTGGCTCGCCCAGTCGCTCGACGTCCCAGTACTCGGCGCGCTCAGCCCGTTGCTCGCCATCCTCGCGGCAATGTGCGTCGGCTTCCTGCTCGGCGTACTGGCGGACGTGTCCCTGTTCCGCGTGTTGCGCCGACGCTCCGACGAGCGGTGGATGATGAACACGTTCGTGCTCACCATGGGCATCTCCGTGGTGCTCATCGGCCTGCACCAGCTCGTCTGGGGACCGAACACGAAAGGCATCGGCCATTACTGGTCGCAGCCACCGATCACGTTCCTCGACACGAGGGTCACCTGGGACCAGCTCGCCACCGTGCTCATCTCGCTCGTCGCCATCGCCGTGTTGGGCATCGGGTTGAAGGCGACCAGGCTCGGCCGGGCAGTACGCGCGGTGGCGCAGGACGAGCGCGGCGCGCAGTTGGCCGGCATCGACATCAGCCGCATCCACATGGTCACCCTGGGCATCGGGTGCGCGGTAGCCGCGCTCGCCGGCGCGGCTCTGTTGTACCGCTTCCCTTCTACCCCGACGGTGGGCGACGAGCCGCTGGCGATCGCCTTCACGGTGGTCATCCTCGCCGATCTCGGCAACGTGGTCGGCGCGATCGGCGCCGGGTTCGTGGTCGCTCTCCTGCAGACGCTCTCCGACTCGTTCCTCGGCGCCACCTGGCAGCCCGTCGTGACGTTCGCGCTGATCGTGGTGATCCTCATCTTCCGGCCACAGGGACTCTTCGGCCGCCAAGTGCGAGGGGTCTGGGAACAGTGAAACTCACCTTCCTGCAACAGCGAAGCAGCGGCGTCCCGCCGGCGAAGACGATCATCCCCATCGTGCTGGTGCTCGGCGTGCTCCCGCTGATCCCGCCGTTCAACCAACCGTTCATCGTCACCTGGTTGGTCTACGGGGTGTGGTTCGCCGCGGCCGCAGTCGCGTTCGACTTCTCCGCCGGCTACATCAACGTCGCCAACCTCGGCTACGCCGCGTTCGTCGGCTCCGGTGGCTACGCGGCCGCCATTGTGAGCATCCGCACCGGGATGTCTCCCTGGCTCGCGATGTTCGTGGGCATGGCGATGGGCGCACTGCTCGGCGTCGGCTGCGGCGCAGTGACGTTGCGCTTCCGCGGCATCTACGCGGCACTCACGTCGTGGTTCCTGAGCCTGGCCATCATGGGCCTCGCGTCGAACCTGACCGACCTCACCAACGGCAGCATGGGCCTGAGCACACCGACGCTCTTCACCGGCATCTCTAACCTGCCGTACTACTACACGGCGCTGGCGATGCTCGCCGTCACGTTCCTCGTGCTGACCACGCTCGCCCGTACGCGGATCGGCCTGGCGTCGCGCGCGATCGGGCAGAACCTCGAAGCAGCGCGGGCGTCCGGCATCAGGCCCGCGCGGTACCGCATCGCCAACTACGCGATATCGTGCGCGTTCGCCGGCTGGCTCGGCGCCTTCTACGCGTACTACTACGGCGTGCTCACCCCGAGCGTCATGAGCATCACCATCACCGTGCAGGTGCTGCTCGCGGTGATGATCGGCGGGCTCGGCTCGCTGTGGGGGCCGGTGGTCGGCGGCATCGTCGTCGCCATCCTCTCCCAGTCGCTGCAGAGCACACTCCAGGATCTGCCCGGCATGAACAACATCCTGTTCGGCCTGCTGTTGATCCTGATCACCGTCGTCTACCCTGGCGGGCTCGCACGGGCAGTGCATGACCTCGCGGCCGCGCGGCGCTCCCGCCGCGAGCGTTCGTCCGTACCGCGGAACACGACGCCGGCTCCTGAGGCCGAGCTCGCGACCGGCGCGGAAACGCGGCCGAAGTGACCGCGATCGCCACCGAAGCGGTCGTCGCCGACACGATCACGATCGCCCGTATCCCCGCACCCACCGGCGGCGAAGCCGCGAGAGCGGCGTGGCTGCAGCGCCGGCTGGACGACGCTCCCGGCCAACTCAGCCAGGACGCCGTCGGCAACCTGGTATGGCGCCTCGGCGAACCACCGTACGAGCTCGCGCTCCTCACGCATCTCGACACGGTGTTCGACGAGAGTGTCGACCACGACGCGTACGAGCAGGACGGCTGGCTACACGGCCCAGGTATCGGCGACAACTCGCTCGCGCTCGCCGTCACGGTGGCCGTGGTCGAACGGCTCAACGCCGGCATGCGAGGTTCGCTGGTGACGGTGTTCACCGTCGGCGAGGAGGGGCTGGGTGCCCTGCGAGGCGCGAAGCACGCCTGCGAGACGCTGCGGCCCAGGCAGGTCATCGCGCTCGAGGGCCATGGCCTCGACACCGTGTACACCGACGCGGTCGGCTCGGTAAGGGCCCGGCTCGAGGTGACCGGGCCAGGCGGCCACTCCTGGTGGGACAAGGACCGGCCAAGTGCCGTGCACGGCCTGCGCTCGACGAGCTGCTCGACGGCGCACCTGCGGACCTGTCGGTGAACGTCGGGCACATCGAGGGCGGCCACGCCGTCAACGCACTCGCGACGCACGCCGGTGCCGTGCTCGAAGGGCGTTCGGTGCGCGAGGAACCACTCGCGCAGTTCGACGCCCACCTGGCAGCGTTGCGTGCCTCCCCCGGCCTCGACGTAGTCCGCACACCGCTCGACCGTCGGCCGTGCGGGCGACTCGACCCCGACCATCCGTTGCTCGCGGCCGTCCGGCTGGAGCGCACCGCGCTCGGCCTCGACGACCGGCTCGCGGACGGTTCCACGGATGCGAACGCGGCGCTCGCCCGCGGCATACCCGCACTCGCACTGGGGTGCGCACGCGGCGCCGACATGCATTCGCGGAGCGAGCGCGTGGAGATCAGTTCGATAGCACTCGGCGTCGCGCAGCTCGACTGCGTGCTGCGCCGCCTGTTGGAGGGTGACCGATGATACGCACCGGTGACGAGTACAGGGAGTCGCTCCGCGACGGGCGCGAGGTCTGGATCGACGGTGAACGCGTCGACGACGTGACCACGCACCCGGCGTTCAAACCCATCGTCGACGTCCGGGCTCGCATCTACGACCTCGCGCACGACGAGGCGACCAGCGAGCGGATGACCTACAAGGACCCGGACACCGGCGAGCTGTGTCCCGTCGGCGCGAAGCCGCCGGTCACGAAGGACGACTGGTACGCGAAGCGCGACGCCGTCGACACGGTGCTCGACGACGTCGGCGGCGTAGTGACCCGGGTGGGCGACGAGACCGTCGGCGAGATGTGGTCGCTGTACGACGGTCAGGACGTCCTCAACGAGATCGACCCGACGTTCTCGGAGAACATCCAGAACCACGTACGCCTCGCAGCACTGCTCGACCCGTTCCACGTCTCGGCCAACACCGACCCGAAGGGCGACCGCGCCAGCCGGCCACAGGAGCAGGACCCCGACGTGCTATTGCACGTCGTCCGCGAGACCGACGAAGGCATCGTCGTGCGCGGCGCGAAGTTCGAGACGGCGGCCGCGTACGCCAACCAGGCGTTCGTCAAACCGACGATCGCGGACTGGGGCAGCGACACGCTGTCCGACTACGCCGTCGGCTTCCTCGCCGACATGGGCGCACCGGGGATGACGCACATCTGCCGATCGGGCTTCGCCGGGCGACTGCCGACAGACGACTACCCGCTGACCAACCGGTTCGACGAAGTCGACACCATGATCGTGTTCGACGACGTGCTGATCCCGTGGGAGAACGTCTTCTTCTACCGGCACGTGCGTGCGGCTGCGTTCATCCGCGCGACGCTGCACCGCTACAGCATGTACGCGTTCGTCCAGCGGCACCTGCGGTTCGCCGACCTGCTGCTCGGCCTCGCCTACCTCAACGCCCAGCAGACAGGCGTGAAGATGCACCAGGGCGTGCGCGAGAAGATCGCACAGCTCGCCTGCTACCGCGAAGGCATCAATGCGCATCTCACCGCCGCCCTCGAGCTGGCGCAGCCGAGTCCGGGCGGGCTGTTGATGCCCAACCAGGAGTCGCTGTACACGGGACGGGTGCTAGCGTGCAGCCAGCTACCGCAGATGATGCACCTGGTGCGCGACCTCTGCGGCTGCCAGATCAGCCTCGCGCCCAGCGCGGCGACGTTCGCCGACCCGCGGCCCGGTGCCCTGCTGGACAAGTACTTCCGTATCGGCGACATCGAAGCGGAAGAGCGCAGGAAGATGCTGGTGTTCGCGCGGGACCTGCTCAACTCGGACTACGCGGGTCACCGCCTAACGTTCCAGCTGTTCGCCCAGTCACCACCGTTCTCGCACCTGCTCGCCGTCTACAACAACTACGACTTCACCCACGCCGCGGACGTAGCCAAGAGGTCCGCGCGCATCGACGACACCGTAGGGAGCAACCGATGAGCGATCGCATCGAAGTAGGCGGGCACGTGCGGATCCGGCCGTTCAACACGGCGGACACCTACCCCGAACAGCAGATCGCCAACGACCTGTGCCAGGCGGTCGTCGCCGGCAACACCATCTACCTGCGCGGCCAGGTCGCCCAGGACCTCGACACCAGGGAGAGCGTCGCCGTCGGCGACGCCGCGGCGCAGACGGAGAAGGCCGTCGACAACATCGAGCTGCTTCTCCACGAGGCCGGTGCGGGCTTGGAGCACATCGTGTCGTGCCACGTCTACCTCACCGACATCCGTTACCGCGAACCCGTCTACCGCGTTCTCGGCGAGCGGCTGAAAGGTGTGTTCCCCGTCTCCACCGGCCTCGTCGTGGACGCGCTCGCCCGGCCCGAGTGGGTCGTGGAGCTGACCGTGACGGCGGTGCAGCCATGACGTTCTCGCTCGCCGGCAGGTGCGCCCGCACCGGCAAGTTCGGCGCCATCGTCACCTCGTCGAGTCCCGCGGTGGCCGCGCGCTGTGCGTGGGCCGAGGCCGGTGTCGGCGCCACCTGCACGCAGAACGTCACCGACCCGAGCCTCGGCCCGAAGCTGCTCGCCCGGCTCGCGGACGGCCACCCGGCCGAGGACGCGCTCGCTGCCGTCGTCGCGGAGGCGGACCACGTCGACTTCCGGCAGCTCACCGTCGTCGACGCGGCAGGGCGGACGGCGGCGTTCTCCGGGGCGAACACCCTCGGCCGGCACACCACGGCCGAGGGTGACGGCTGCGTCGCGGCCGGCAACCTGCTCGCCAGCGACCAGGTGCCCGCCGCCATGGTGGCCGCCTTCGCCTCGATGTCCGATGCGGATCTCGGCGAGCGGCTGCTCGCCGCACTCGCTGCGGGTGAGCGGGCCGGCGGCGAAGAGGGACCGGTGCGCTCGTGCGGCATGGTCATCGTGGACGCCGTGTCGTGGCCGGTGACGGACCTGCGCGTGGACTGGTCCGACTCCCCCGTTGCCGAGCTGGCGCGGATCTTCGAGGTGTGGCGGCCGCAGGCCGACGACTACGTGGCGCGGGCAGTCGACCCCCGCGCCGCGCCGAGTTACGGCGTGCCAGGCGACGAGTGACCCCTGTGGGCCGACCGGGCGCCCATGCCTCTTGCCCGGCCGCCGGGTTCTTGCGAGGATCCCTGAAACGATTCATGGCGGTGAAAGGGCGGCTCGTTCGACATGTCGGCCGGCGAGGTCAGCTGCGTGGCGGTCGACCTCGGCGCGTCCAATGCACGGGTGGTGCTCGGCCGGGTGGGACGCGACCGCGTCCGGCTCGACGAGGTGCTGCGGGTGCCCAACCGGCCGGTGCGCCGCGACGGCACGCTGTGCTGGGACCTGCCCGGCCTCTACGCGGGAGTGCTCGACGGGCTGCGCACGACCGCCCGGTGGGGTGACGTGGACGGCGTCGGCGTCGACTCGTGGGGGGTGGACTACGGCCTGCTCGACGCCGACGGACACCTGCTCGGCGACGTGGTGCACTACCGCGACGACCGCACCGGCGGCCGCATCGACCAGGTGGCCGCGGTCGTGCCGCCGGACGAGCACTACGGCCGTACGGGCATCCAGTTCATGCCGATCAACACGGTCTACCAACTGACCGCGGAGCGGGCCGGCGACCGACTCGGCGACGCCCACACCATGCTGCTCGTGCCCGACCTGGTCGGCTACTGGCTCGCCGGGCACCGCGGCGTCGAGATCACCAACGCGTCGACCACCGCGCTGCTCGACGCCGACACCGGAGACTGGTGCTGGCCGCTGATCGACCGCCTGGGCCTACCCCGGCGCGTCTTCCCTGCCCTGCGGCAACCGGGCAGCCGCATCGGCGGTATCCGTCCCGCGCTTGCCGCGGACCTCGGCCTGGCCGACGGGGTGGAGCTGCTCGCCGTCGGCTCGCACGACACGGCGTCCGCGGTGGCCGCGGTGCCTGCCGTCGACGAGCGGTTCGCGTACATCTCCTGCGGCACCTGGTCGCTTGTCGGCGTCGAGCTCACGGCGCCGGTAAGGAACGCGGCGAGCCTGGCCGCGAACTTCACCAACGAACGCGGCGTCGACGGCACGACCAGGTACCTGCGCAACGTGATGGGCCTGTGGCTGCTGCAGGAGTGCCTCGCGCACTGGCCGGGCAGCGAGCTCGAGTCACTGTTGCGGGCCGCGGCCGACGAACCTGCGTTCGCCGCCGTCGTCGACGCCGACGACCCCGCGTTCCTGCCGCCTGGCGACATGCCGGCGAGGATCGGCGACGCCTGCCGCCGTACCGGTGTGCAGGTGCCGGCCACGCCCGCCGCGACGACGCGGTGCGTCCTCGACAGCCTGGCCCTCGCCCACCGGCGGGCGGTCCACGACGCGCTGCGCCTGTCCGGTCGCGACATCGACGTCGTCCACGTGGTCGGCGGCGGCGCACGCAACGCCCTGCTCTGCCAGCTCACCGCCGACGCCTGCGACCGCCCGGTCGTCGCCGGGCCGGTGGAGGCCACCGCGCTCGGCAACGTGCTCGTCCAGGCCGCAGCGCTCGGGGTCGGCGGCCGCGGGCTCGGCGAGCTGCGCCGCCTGGTCGTCGGGAGCGAGCACACCACCCGCTACGAACCGCGGCGGGAGCCGGCCGCCAGCTGGGCCGCCGTCGACGCCGCGGTCCCCCGCCACACCGGCACCGGCGAAGGCTGACCCGCGGCGATCCCGGTAGGGGCACGCTGACGGTTGGCGCGCCAGGTGGCGGCGACAACGTACATCGCGCCGGCGGTGCTCACGGTGGCGTTCTCCTGCGCGCCGGCAACGGCCTGGACAAGTCCGACGCCGCCGGCACCGCTGGCCGCAGGTGCCGACGGGAACTGACGCGCGGTCAGCGGACGGGGTGGCCGGCGGTGTCCAGGGTGCGCTTCACGTCCGCGATGCGTAGTTGGCCGAAGTGGAAGACGGTGGCGGCGAGTACCGCGTCGGCGCCGGCGTCCACCGCGGGGACGAAGTCGGCGAGCTTGCCGGCGCCGCCGCTGGCGACGATGGGCACCGAGACGGTACGGCGGATGACGGCGATCAGCTCGAGGTCGTAGCCCTCGGCGGTGCCGTCGGCGTCCATCGAGTTCAGCGTCACCTCGCCGGCGCCGAGCTCGGCGCCGCGCGCCGCCCACTCCAGCGCGTCGATGCCGGTGCCGGTGCGGCCGCCGTGTGTGGTGACCTCGAAGCCGGACGGTGTGCCCTCGGCGCGCCGTACGTCCATCGACAGCACGATGCACTGCGACCCGAACCGTTGCGCTGCCTCGCGTACCAGCTCGGGCCTGGCGACCGCGCCGGTGTTGACGGTCACCTTGTCCGCGCCTGCGCGCAGCAGCCGGTCGACGTCGTCGACCTCGCGCACTCCCCCGCCCACGGTCAACGGGATGAACACCTGTTCCGCGGTACGCCGCACCACGTCGTACGTCGTCCCGCGGTCCTGCGCGCTCGCCGTGATGTCGAAGAACACCAGCTCGTCGGCGCCCTCCGCGTCGTACGTGCGGGCCAGCTCCACCGGGTCGCCGGCGTCGCGCAGGTCGGTGAACTTCACGCCCTTCACGACGCGCCCTGCGTCCACGTCCAGGCACGGGATCACCCGCACGGCTACGGTCACGGCGCAACCTCCAGTCCGAGTGCGGTGCGGATCTGTTGCTGTACGTCGGGGATCGGGGCGCGCGCGTCGACGCCGACGACGTACTCCTTGCGCTGGAACAGCTCGAGCACCGGGTTGGTCTTCTCGTGGTAGTCGCGCAGGCGTGCGGCCAGCGCCTCCTCGGTGTCGTCCTCCCGGCTGACCAGCTCGCCGCCGCAGACGTCGCAGGTGTCCTCCACCCCGGGCCGGTGCGCGATCAGGTTGTAGTCCAGGCCGCACTGCGAGCACAGCCGGCGGGCGAGCACCCGGCGGCGCACCTCGTCGTCGGGCAGCTCGAGGTGGATCACCGCGTCGATGTCGTAGCTCTCCAGGAAGAACTCGGCCTGCCGCCGGTTGCGGGGGAAGCCGTCCACGACGAAGCCGTAGTTCCAGTCGTGCTCCTCCAGGCGACCACGCACCACCCGCTCGACGAGCTCGTCGTCGACCAGCTCACCGGCCGCCATGATCCGCCGTACCTGTGCGCCGAGCTTCGTGTGGTTCTGCACGTGCCAGCGGAAGATGTCACCGACGCTGATGTGGACCAGGTCGAAGTCGCGTACCAGCAACCCGGCCTGCGTACCCTTGCCGCTGCCCTGCACGCCCATGATGACGTACTTGCGCATCGTCAGGCCCCTTCGCTGACAGCCTCGAGCGCCTCGGGCAGGGTGAACGCGTTCGCGTAGAGCGCCTTGCCGACGATGACGCCCTCGACGCCGTCACCGGCGAGCGCGGCCACGGCGCGCAGGTCGTCGAGGCTGGCGATGCCGCCGCTGGCCACCACCGGCTTGCCGGTGGCGCGGCACACGTCACGCAGCAGCTCCAGGTTCGGGCCACCCAACGTGCCGTCCTTGGTCACGTCGGTCACGACGTACCGGGCGCAGCCGTCCTTCTCCAGCCGCTCGAGCACCTCGTAGAGGTCGCCGCCCTCCTTCGTCCACCCGCGCGCAGCCAGCGTGCGGCCGCGCACGTCCAGCCCGATGGCGATGCGGTCGCCGTGCTCGGCGATCGCCCGCGCGCACCACTCCGGCTGTTCCAGCGCGGCAGTACCGAGGTTCACCCGGGTGCAGCCGGTCGCCAGCGCCGCACGTAGCGAGTCGTCGTCGCGGATGCCGCCGGACAGCTCGACGTCGATGTCCATCCGGCCGACGACCTCTGCGAGCAGCTCGCGGTTGTCGCCGCGGCCGAACGCGGCGTCCAGGTCGACCAGGTGCAGCCACTCGGCGCCCTGCTCCTGCCAGGTCTGGGCGGCCAGCAACGGTTCGCCGTACGCCGTCTCGGTGCCGGCCTCGCCCTGGACGAGCCGCACTGCATTGCCGTCGGCGACGTCCACCGCAGGCAGCAGATCAATGGCCACGCTGCAAACCCTTCCTCGTCGTCAGTTCAGCTGACGCAGCCAGTTCGACAACAGCTGCGCCCCCGCGTCGCCGGACTTCTCCGGGTGGAACTGCACCGCGGACAGCGGCCCGTTCTCCACCGCGGCGACGAACGGCTCGCCGTGCTCCGCCCAGGTCACCGCCGGCGACGTGAACCGCTCGCCGACGAGGTCGAACTTGCGCAGGGCGTACGAGTGCACGAAGTAGAACCGCTCGGCCGGGTCGATGCCGGCGAACAGCTGCGAGTCGTCCGGCGCCTGCACCTGGTTCCAGCCCATGTGCGGGAGCACCTGGGCGTGCAGGCGTTCTACGACACCGGGCCACTCCGCGCAGCCCTCGGTCTCCACGCCGTGTTCCACGCCGCGCTCGAACAGGATCTGCATGCCGACGCAGATGCCGAGCACCGGTCGGCCGCCGGCCAGCCGGCGGCCGACGATCTGGTCGCCGTAGACGGACCGCAGCCCGTCCATGCACGCGGCGAACGCACCGACGCCAGGCACCACGAGGCCGTCGGCGTCCATCGCCGCCTGCCGGTCTGCGGTGACCTCGACGTCGGCACCCGCACGGGTGAGCGCGCGTTCTGCCGACCGCAGGTTGCCCGAGCCGTAGTCGAGTACGACCACGCGCGTCATGCCGTCTCACCTTCCCGATCCTGTCGACGCGTACGGGCCCGCAGGTCGCCGGTCGCGAACCAGCCGGTCACCAGTGCCACGACCGTCACGAAGCCGGCGAGCACCGCGTTGCCCCAGGACGCCTCGTGGAACGCCTGCACCCAGGCGAACAGCGCGAAGCAGAGCAGCCCGAGCGCGGCGACCTTCGCCATCCTGCCCATGTCCTTGCGCGGCACCGGCTGTGGCTGCAGCGCGACGTAGTCGATGCCGTCGCTGCGAACGTCACCGGTGCCGGTGCCGACGAGGTACGGCGGCAGCGCGAGCAGCTCGGTCAGCCGGGCATGCCTGCGCACCTCGTCGTCCTCCGCGTCGCGGTCCAGCAACGGCGCCAGCTCGTCCTGCACGCCTGGCAGGCCGCAGGCCGTCGCCAGCACGTCCGGCTCGCCACCCTCGGACGGCAGGTCCTCGTCGGTCCAGTGGCCGGGACGGGAGACGTAGTAGCCGATCGCCTTGCCGCGGTCGAACACGTCGTAGCCGAGCACCTTGCCCTCGAACAGGCTCACCATGAGCACGGTCGAGTCCACCCGGTCGGACAGCCGCAGCGCGATCGCGGACAGCGGCCGGCGCTCGGCGCCGACCAGCCCGTACCCGTCGCCCGCGACGAAGACGCCGCACCACTCGCCGGCCTGCGGCCCGACGACGCCGGGCACGCCGGCGACCTCGAGCACACCGAGCGCCTCGTCGACCGGTGCTCGCACCGCGAGGTTCACGTACGTGCTCACGCGCCGAGCACGCCCTTCGTGCTCGGCACGCCGACCACGCGCGGGTCGCGGCTCGCCGCGTCGCGCAGGGCGCGGGCGACGGACTTGAACTGCGCCTCGTGCACGTGGTGCGCGTTGCGCCCCTCGAGCACGCGCACGTGCAGGCAGATCTGCGCGTGCGCGACGATCGACTCCCAGACGTGCTGGGTCAGCGTGACGTCGTACGTGCCGATGACCGGCGTGCGGGTCTCCAGCTCCTTGTGCACGAGGTACGGCCGGCCGGACAGGTCCACCGCGGTCTGCACGAGCGCCTCGTCGAGCGGCACGAGCGCGTCCCCGAACCTGCGGATGCCGGACCGGTCGCCGAGCGCCTGCGCCAGCGCCTGCCCGAACGCGATCGCGGTGTCCTCCACCGTGTGGTGCGCGTCGATCTCGATGTCGCCCTTGGTACGTACGGTCAGGTCGAAGCCGCCGTGCTTGCCGAGCTGGCTGAGCATGTGGTCGTAGAACGGCACCCCGGTCTCGACGTCGGCGGCGCCCGCGCCGTCGAGGCTCAGCTCGAGGTGGACCTGGGTCTCCTTGGTCGCCCGCTCCACGACCGCCGTGCGGGCGGTGTCGGCTGCGTCGTACGTCATCTCTCGACCTCCTTGAGCGCGGTGAGGAACGCGTCCACCTCGGCGGCGGTGCCTGCGGTCACCCGCAGCCACCCGGACAGTCCGACGTCGCGGACCAGCACGCCGCGGTCGAGCAGCTGCTGCCAGGTGTGCTGCTGGTCGGCGAAGCGTCCGACGAGCACGAAGTTGGCGTCCGAGTCGACCACCTCGAAGCCCATGCCACGCAGCTCCTCGACCATCCGGTCGCGCTGCGCGCGCACCTCGTCGACGGTGCCGAGCAGCTCGCTGGCGTGCTTCACGGCCACCCGCGCGACGGCCTGGGTCACGGCGGACAGGTGGTACGGCAGCCGCACCAGCTGCAGGGCGTCGACCACGGCGGGCGCCGCGGCGAGGTAGCCGAGCCTGGCGCCGGCGAGCGCGAACGCCTTCGACATGGTGCGCGTCACCACCAGCCGCGGGTGGTCGGGCAGCAGGCTGAGCGCGCTCAGCGTGCCCGCCCTGGCGAACTCCTCGTACGCCTCGTCGACGACCACCATGCCGGGTGCGACGGCGAGCACCCGCTCGATGGTCGAAAGTGGCAACGCCGTACCCGTCGGGTTGTTCGGCGAGGTGAGGAACACGACGTCCGGCTGCTCTTCGGCGATCACCGCCACCGCACGGTCGGGGTCGATGCCGAAGTCGTCCTCACGCCAGGCGTTGTGCCACTGCGTGCTCGTCGCCAGCGAGATCAGCCGGTGCATGGTGTAGGACGGCTCGAAGCCGAGCGCCGTGCGGCCTGGCCCGGCGAACGCGAGCAGCAGCTGCTGGATCACCTCGTTGGAGCCGTTCGCCGCCCACACCTGGCTCGCTTCCAGACCGTGCCCGAGGTACGCGGCGAGGTCGGCACGCAACGCCATCGCGTCGCGGTCCGGGTAGCGGTTGAGCGCGGCGGCTGCGTTCGCCACCTCCGTCGCGAGCTCGGCTACCAGGCTGCGCGACGGCGGGTGCGGGTTCTCGTTGGTGTTCAGGCAGACGGGCACGTCCAGCTGCGGTGCGCCGTACGGCGAGAGGCCGCGCAGGTCGTCGCGGATGGGTAGGTCATCGAGTGTCAAGGCAATCCCCTCGGGGGACGTCGGGTCACCGGGCTGAGCGTTCGCGCACGGCGGCCACGTGAGCATGCAGTGTCTCCGCGGTGCCGAGCGCGTCGATATGGTCCGCGACCTCGGCGAGGGCATGCTCGCTGTACTCCACGACGTGGATGCCGCGCAGGAACGACTGCACGGACAGCCCGGCGGTGTGCCTCGCCGTGCCGCCGGTCGGCAGCACGTGGTTCGAGCCGGCCAGGTAGTCGCCGAGCGGCACCGGTGAGTACGCACCGACGAAGATCGCTCCGGCGTTGCTGATCCGCGCCGCGACCGCACGTGCGTCGCGGGTGAGCACCTCGACGTGCTCCGCCGCCCACGCGTCGGTGACGGCGAGGCCCTGCTCCAGGTCGCGCACGAGCACCAACGCGGACTGGTCGGCGAGCGAGCGCTCCACCACCGCGCGTTTCGGCGTCGCAGGCACCCGCTCGGCCAGCTCCGCGCGTACCGCGTCGCACAGCTGCGCGGAGTCGGTGACGAGCACGACCGCGGACGTCTCCGCGTGCTCGGCCTGGGCCATCAGGTCGACCGCCACGTAGCGCGGGTCGGCGCTGTCGTCGGCGAGTACCAGCACCTCGCTCGGGCCGGCCTCGGCGTCGGTGCCGATCACGCCCTTCAGGTGCCGCTTGGCCGCCGTGACGTAGGGGTTGCCCGGCCCGGCGACGAAGTCGACCGGTTCGCACTCGTCCGTGCCGTAGCCGAACATGGCGATCGCCTGGGCGCCGCCTACGGCGTAGAACTCCGTGATCCCGAGCAGTGCGCAGGTGGCGAGGACGGTGGGGTCGGGCAGCCCGGTGTCGCGCTGCGGCGGCGACGCGACGGCGATCGACTCGACGCCGGCGACCTGGGCCGGCACCGCGTTCATCAGGACGCTCGACGGCAGTGGGGCGAGCCCGGCAGGCGCGTACAGCCCGACCCGGCCGACCGGCACCCAGCGCTCGGTGACGGTGCCGCCTGGCGCCACCTCGGTGGTGACATCGGACGGCAGCTGGGCCCGGTGCACGATCCGCGAGCGGCGGATCGCCTCCTCGAGCGCCGCGCGCACCTCGCCGTCGAGGTCGACGAGCGCCTTCTCCAGCGCCTCGGCCGGCACCCGGGCGGCGGCCAGCCGCACGCCGTCGAACCGCTCGGTGGCGTCGAGCACGCCCGCGCGGCCGCGCTGCCGGACGTCGGCGCACACCGGCCGCACGGCGTCGAGCGCCGCGTCGACGTCCAGCTCGGCCCGCGGCACCTCGGTGCGTACGTCGCGGGCCGGCCTGGTGCGCAGGTCCAGCTGTCGGATCACGAGGTCAAGTCTAGGCACCCCTATGCTGAGCACGATGAGTGGCACAGGTACGCCGGCCACGGTCGCGGCGAAGCGCGCGAAGGTGGCCTACACACTGCACACGTACGACCACGACCCACGCAGCGGCGTCTCGTACGGGGAGGAGGCGGCCGCTGCGCTCGGCGTGCCCGCCGACCAGGTGTTCAAGACCCTCCTCGCGACCGTCGACGGCACCCTGTCGGTCGCCGTGGTGCCGGTGTCCACGGCGCTCGACCTGAAGGCGCTCGCCGCCGCCGCGGGCGGGAAGAAGGCCACGCTCGCCGACAGCAAGGACGCCGAGCGCGCCACCGGCTACGTGGTCGGCGGCATCAGCCCGCTCGGGCAGAAGCGCCGGCTGCCGACCTACGTGGACGAGTCCGCCGCGGAGTTCGCCACCGTGTACGTCTCGGCGGGCCGTCGCGGGCTGGACATCGAGCTCGCCCCCGCCGACCTGCTCCACCTCACCGCAGGGACGTACGCACCGGTCGCCGCCCGACGCGAACACGGCGCGCGGTAGCCGCTCAACCGACCGGCTCCTCGCCGCGTCCATCCCCCAACGGTCGACGCACGACCGCTACGCTGTCCGCGCACACCGGGGGAGGAATCGATTTCGATGCGTATCGCAGCCATCGCCGCGGCGACCGGCCTGACACTCGCGCTCGGCGCGCCGGCGTCCGCCGCCACCGCTGCCGGCGACTGGACGTCCGACGGCGGCAGCCAGAGCAACCGGTACTGGAACGAGCACGAGACGGCGATCACCGCGGACACCGTCGCAGACCTGAAGGAACAGTTCCGGGTCACCACCGGCACCACTGCCCTGGGCGACCCACTCGTCGTGGACGGCACGATCTACCTGCCGCACGACGACGGCGTCACCGCGTACTCCGCCGACGGCGGCAGGAAGCTCTGGACGCACCACGTCGACTCCGTGCCCGAGCTGGCGTGGCAGGACGGCGCGCTCTACGTGGCGTCCGGCAGCCTGCAGACGCCGAGCAGGCTCACCGCGCTGACCAGTGACGGGCGCGCGCGCTGGACGCACACGGTCGACGACATCCAGCTCGACACCCTCGCGGTCGGCGACGGCCGGGTGGCGGTCTCCGGGACCAACAGGGACTACACGGCGAAGCGCACGCTCGCCTTCCGCGGCAACGGCAGCGTCGCCTGGACGAAGGAGGGCCACACGCTCACCGAGCGGTCCACGCTCGTCGACGGGCACGGCCAGGTCTTCCTGCAGCCGTGGGACGAGACCAGCCCCGCCGACGCGACGCTCGCCGTCGCGCTCGACAGCGGCGAGGTGCGCTGGCGCGCCGACAAGGCGCTGCAGCCACGTGCCGCGGTGGACGGCTCCGTGGTGGCGATGGAGGACAAGGGCGTCGTCACGCATCGCCTGCACTCGCTGTCCAGCACCGACGGCGCCACCGAGTGGGACGTCGCCACGTCGCACTACGCCACCGCACGGGCCATGGCCGCCGACGACAGCCACGCGTACCTGGCCGAGCGGCACGCCGACGCGCTGACCGCACGCGACCTGTCCACCGGCGAGGTGAGCTGGCGCGCACCGGTGCCAGAGGACGCCGACCTGACCGACCCGGTCGTGGCCGGCGGGCTGGTGTACCTGACCGCGTCGTCCGGCTCCGACCGGCAGCTGTCGGCGTACCGTGCCGAAAGCGGCGAGAAGGTGTGGACGTACCGGATCGACCGGTCCGGTTTCGGCCAGCATCCGGTGGTTGCGGACGGCTGGCTCTACCTCGTGGCCGGCGACCAGCTCCGCGCGTTCCGTCCCACGTGACGTGACGCGCGGGGCGTCAGCTGCGGCTGGCGAGCAGGCGTTCCTCGGCGTCCGGACCACCGCGCACGGACGGCACGCGGAGCACGAACACGATGCCGAGCACCCACCACACGCCGACGATGATCCACTCGTACGGCCAGACCAGCGCTGCCGGCATGCCCGGCATGTACAGCACGCCGAGGCCGACCGCGAGCAACGCGGCGACGACGCCCACCGGCTTGCCACCGCGCAGCCGGAACGGCCGCGGCATCTCGGGTTCGCGCACCCGCAGTACGACGAACGACACCGCCACCATGAAGAACGCCACCACGATGTTCAGGCCGCCGGCGTTGATCAGCCAGCCAAGCGTCGCCTCGCCGAAGAGCGGCGAGATCATCGACAGGCCACCGATGAACAGGATCGCGTTGCTCGGTGTGCGGAACCTCGGGTGTACCCGGGCGAACCAGCGCGGCAGCATGCCCGAGTTCGCCATCGCGAACACCAACCGGCTCGCGCCGATGAGGAACCCGTTCCAGCTCGTCAGGATGCCGGCGATGCCGCCGATCACCAGGACGTGCCCCATCAGCTGGCTGTCCCACAGGGCCGCCATGCCGTCCGCGGACGCCAGGTCCGCGGACGCGAGGTCGCCAGCGGACATCGACGAGCTCACCGTCAGCCAGATCATCGCGTACCACGCGACGGCCAGCAGGACCGACACGATCAACAGCTGCCCGATCTTCTTCGGCGGCACGTTGATCTCCTCGGCGGACTGCGGGATCACGTCGAACCCGACGAAGAAGAACGGGGTGGCGACGAGCACTCCGATCACACCCGCCGCTCCCCCGGTGAACCACGGCTCCATGTGCCCGGCCTCGCCACCGACGAACGATCCGGTCACCAGGCCGAGGCCGACGATCGCGAGGATCACCACCGCGATGGCCTGGAAGGTGGCGGCCGGGCGCACCCCGACGTAGTTCAGCACGGTCATCACGATCGCACCGGCCACACCGACCACGACCCAGGTGCCGTAGACGTCGAACTCCGCGACGCTCCACATCCGGCCGGCAAGCATGTCGGGGAACAGGTAGAGCAGCGTCTGCGGGAGCGCCACCGCCTCGAACGAGCACACCGTGACGTAGCCGAGCACCAGCGCCCACGACGTGACGAACGCGGGCCGCGAGCCCATCGCGCGTAACGAGTAGTTGTGTTCGCCGCCCACCTTCGGCATCGCGGCCACCAGCTCGGCGTACGTCAGACCGACAAGGGCGATGATCACACCGCCGATGACGAACGCCAGCACCGCACCGAGCGTGCCCGCGCCCTCCAAGAACTCGCCCGTACGAACGACCCAGCCGAAACCGATCATGGCGCCGAAGGCGACCACGACCACGTCCCAGCGTCCAAGTACCCGGGTCAGCCCCGAGTTGTCCTGACTCATCCCTGTTCACCCCTTATCGGTGACCATGCGGTACCGCGATCGGGGAACAGCTTGGCACCAACCCACGGCGAGGCACGAGACCGAAACGCCGCCGGGTCGGTCGCCGGGCGTCAGACCTTCGCTGCGCGCTCCGCGATCGGGTCGAGCACGGCGGGGCTGCCGGCGGCGATCAGCGGCAGTCCGCTGGCCGTCTCGAACCACTCCGCGACCCCACCGGCCGCCTGCACGACGGCGATGCCCGCGGCGACGTCCCAGTCGTTCACGCCGAACCCGACGTAGACGTCGAGCTGGCCGAGGGCGACGGCCATCAGGTCGCACGCCGACGAGCCGGACCGCCGGAAGTCCCGCACGTGCGGCAGCAGGTCGGCGATCACGTCCAGCATCCGTACCCGTAGCTCGTCGTCGCCGAACAGGCCGACCGAGAACATCACGGAGCTCAGCTCGGTGGTGCCGGTCACCGCCGGCTTGCCGTCGCGTGCGCGGACCTCCCCGCCGCCGGCAGCGATCCAGGCACCGGACGTCGGCCGTACCAGCGCGCCTGCGACGTAGTCGTCGCCGCGCTTCGCGCCGACCGACACCGCGTAGTCCTCCCTGCGGTGCACGAAGTTCAGCGTGCCGTCGAGTGGGTCGATCACCCAGGTCACTCCGGACGTGCCGGCGCGGCCGCCGGACTCCTCGGAGAGCACGGCGTCGTCGGGACGGGCGGCCGCGAGCGCGCCGACGATGGCCGCGTCGGCGGCGTGGTCGGCCGTCGTGACGAAGTCGCTGGGATTGCTCTTCGTGCTGACGTCCATGTCACCGTTGCGCAGCGCCGAGCGGATCGCGTCCGCACCGAGCTGGGCCGAGACGAGGGCAAGGTCAGCGAGGTAAGCGTCGTTGTTCATCTCGTCTCACATTACGGTGTCCAAGGGACTGGGCAGTGAACCACCGATGACCAGCAATGTCCAGCACATATCGCCCATTCCCGGGCAACGCACGCTAGGACTCGGAGTCGGCGGGGTTCGCATACGGGTACGAGGACGTGTGGTTGCCCTCCTGCCGGATCGGCGGCAGCTCCTGCGGTGGCGCCGGCGCGGCCCGCGGCCTGGGCCGGCTGAGCAGCCGCTGGACCTCCTCGATGAACCGGCCGAGGAAGACGGTCAGCGTCGCGGCCAGCGGCCACAGCGTCAGCACGCCCTTGGCCCGCACGTCCAGCGGCGCGAGCACCTTCGTACCGTCGGACGCGGACGCCACAGCGGCGGCGTAGTCGGCGACGCCGAACCAGTGCCCGACCCGCCACATCACCACGGCCGCGAGCACGGCGCCGACCCCCAGCCCGAGCACCGCGCCGAGCATCCGCCGGTAGCAGAAGGTCTGCACCAGGCTGCCGGTGGCGATACCGGCCACCAGCGCGATGATCGCGAACCAGCCGTCCGCAGCGATCGGCGCCTGCGGTATCTGCTCGGCGAACAGCCGCCCACCGTCGGTGACCACGTACTCGGTACGCGGCGCCACCAGATGCCAGACGAACCCGCCAGCGCCGCCGAGGACCCCGAGCACGACTACCACCGCCGCGCCCGTACCCAGGTCCGCGAGAACGGACCGCTCCGCGCCAGCCCGCGGTGACGGCGACGCGGTCACGTGCGGACCTCCCGCGCTCGCCCTGCGGCCAGCACCCGACCGGCGGCGGGGTGCGGGGCTTCGACGGGATACTCGGTCACGGGCGCGCCACCTCGGTGCCCACCACCCAGGCCACCGGGGACGCCCACGCCTGGGGTTGTGCCAACGGGTCGGCGCCCAGCACGACGGCCTGGGCCGGCTGACCTACTCGGATCGTCGTCGGGTAGCGGCCGCGGAGGCCGTGTACGGTGGCCGCGCCCTCCACCGCGGCGCGCAGCGCGCCTTCGGCGCCCAGGCCCGCCTCCGCGAGCAGGGTCAGCTCGACCGGGTCCACCCCAGTGCTCGTGGCCTCGTTGCCTAGATCCGTGCCGTACAGCACGGGCACGCCCGCGCCGACCAGTGCGCGCGCGTTCGCGAGCACGCCGAGCTCCTGGTCGCCGCCTGCGGCGGTGAGCGTGTGGAGCGTGCCGACGACCGGTGTGCCGGCCAGCGCCAGCTGCGCCACCAGGTGGGTGGGCAACCGCTCCACCGGCATGTGCGCGAGCTCGTCCACCCCCGCGTCGAGCGCCCGCGCGACGAGCTCCGCGGTGAGCGCGTGGCAGACGACGCCCAGACCCTCGTCGTGGGCCGCCGCAACCACGGCGCTGACCACGTCGAGCGGTGGCACCGGCAGGCCGTCCGCCGGTTCGAGCGCGACCTTCACCACGTCCACGCCGGCGGCAGCGAGCGACTCTACGGCGCGGCGCGCCTCGGCCGGCGAGCCGAGGAACCGCGCGAACCCGCGGGCGCCCCACGACCGCGACGGGTACCCGCCGGGCGCGGTCAGGATCGGACCGGCCACCGCTACCCCACCGACGGCCCCGCCGACCCGCCAGCTCGTGGCGTCCTCCAGCGGTGCGCCCAGGTCGCGCATCCCGACGACCCCGCCGCGGACCATCCCCTCGACCGAGCCGAACGCCAGGTGCACGTGCGCGTCGACGACGCCGGGACCGACCCAGCCGCCCTCGACCACCGGCGCGCCCTCGGGGAGGTCCACCAGGTGTGCCGGGCCGTACGCCGCCACCACCCCGTCGACGTCGACGACCACCACCGCGTCGTCGACCGCGGGCTCGTCACCGCCCGGCCACAGGCGGCCGCGCAGCACGTAACCACGGGTGCGGGTCTGCACGCTGGCGGAGGGCTCGGCGGACGTCATCGGACCCACAGCCTAACGGTCCGAGCGGGCGCCGGCGGATGCGGCGGCCGCCTCCGGCGCGGGCATCTGGCGGCGGCTAGCCGAAGCTGACGGCGCCGGCGCCGAGCAGCTGCTTCAGGTCGCCCATCAGCGCCGACGACGGGGTGACCCGGAACCTGTCGTCCAGCCGGACGACCTTCTCCCCGTGGCCGCCGGAGAGGTGCAGCCGCACCTCGGTGACGCCCGGGTGGGTGCCGAGCACGTTCTTCAACCGGTCCACCACCGGCGGGGTGCAGCGCGCGACCGGCAGGGTGAGCACGACCGGACCGGCCTGCGGCTCACCCAGGTCGGGGACGGTCACGTCCTGCGCGCGCAGCCGCGGGGCGTCCTCGCGCTTGTCCAGCCGCCCCTTGACCGCGATCACCGCGTCCTCGGCCAGCAGCGTGCCGTACTGCTGGTAGGTCTGCGGGAAGAACAGCACCTCGACGGAGCCTTCCAGGTCCTCCAGCTGCGCGACCGCCCACGGCGCGCCCTGCTTGGTGATCCGTCTGGTCAGCCCGGTCACCAGGCCGGCGCAAGTCACCATCGCGCCGTTGGCGTGGCTGTCGTCGACGAGCGAGGCCATCGAGCAGTCCGCGACCGACGCGAGGACGTGCTCCAGCCCGAACAGCGGGTGGTCGGAGACGTACAGGCCGAGCATCTCCCGCTCGTACGCGAGCAGCCCGGGCTTGTCCCACTCCTCCGGCGAGATGTTCAGCTGCAGGGTGAAGTCGACGGCGTCCTCGGTGCCGCCGCCGAACAGCGAGTCCTGGCCGATGGCCTCGTTGCGCTTGACCTCGATGACCGCGTCGACCGCGCGCTCGTGCACCTCGTGCAGGCCACGCCTGGTGTGCCCGAGCGAGTCGAACGCCCCGGCCTTGACCAGCGACTCGATGACCCGCTTGTTGCAGACCTGGGCCGGCACCTTGCGGAGGAAGTCCTGGAAGCTCTCGAACCTGCCCTGCGACTGGCGCGCAGCGATGATCTCGCTCACCACGTTGTTGCCGACGTTGCGGATCGCAGCGAGCCCGAACCTGATGTCCGTGCCGCGGGGGGCGAAGTCGGCCTCGGACTCGTTCACGTCCGGCGGGAGTACCTTCACCCCCATCCGGCGGCACTCGTGCAGGTAGACCGCGGACTTGTCCTTGTCGTCGCGGACGCTGGTGAGCAGCCCGGACATGTACTCCGCGGGGTAGTTCGCCTTCAGGTACGCGGTCCAGTACGACACCAGCGCGTACGCGGCCGCGTGCGACTTGTTGAACGCGTAGCCGGCGAACGGGAGCAGGATCTCCCAGAGCGTGTCGATGGCGTCCTTGGAGTAGCCGTTGGCCTTCATGCCGGCCTCGAAGCCGACGTACTCCTTGTCGAGGATCTCCTTCTTCTTCTTGCCCATCGCCCGCCGGAGCAGATCCGCTTTGCCCAGCGTGTAGCCAGCGACCTTCTGCGCGATGGCCATGACCTGCTCTTGGTAGACGATCAGGCCGTACGTCTCGCCGAGGATCTCGGCGAGCGGTTCCTCGAGCTCCGCGTGCAGCGGCACGACGGGCTTGCGCCCGTTCTTCCTGTCCGCGTAGTCGTTGTGCGCGTTGGCGCCCATCGGGCCCGGCCGGTACAGCGCGCCGACCGCGGTGATGTCCTCGAACCTGGTCGGCCGCATCGACCGCAGCAGCGACCGCATCGGCCCGCCGTCCAGCTGGAACACACCGAGCGTGTCGCTCCTGGCGAGCAGCTCGAACGTCGCCTTGTCGTCGAGCGGCACGTTGTCCAGGCTGAACTGGGTGTCCTTGTTCCCCGAGATGTGCCGGACGCAGTCGTCGAGGACGGTGAGGTTGCGCAGCCCGAGGAAGTCCATCTTCAACAGGCCGAGCGACTCGCAGGCGCCCATGTCGAACTGGGTGATGATGGCGCCGTCCTGCTCGCGGCGCTGGATGGGGATGACGTCGAGCAGCCGCTCGCTGGACAGGATCACGCCGGCCGCGTGCACGCCCCACTGCCGCTTCAGGCCCTCGAGCCCGCGCGCGGTGTCGACGACGCTGCGCACCTCGGCCTCGGCCTCGTACAGCTGCCGGAACTCCTGGGCCTCCGCGTACCGCGGGTGCTCCGCGTCGAAGATGCCGGACAGCGGGATGTCCTTGCCCATCACCGCGGGCGGCATCGCCTTGGTGATGCGGTCGCCCATGGAGAACGGGTGGCCGAGCACCCTGGACGAGTCCTTCACGGCCTGCTTGGCCTTGATGGTGCCGTAGGTGACGATCTGCGAGACCCGGTCTTCGCCGTACTTCTCCGTGGCGTAGCGGATCATGTCGCCGCGCCTGCGCTCGTCGAAGTCCAGGTCGATGTCCGGCATGGACACCCGCTCCGGGTTCAGGAAGCGCTCGAACAGCAGCCCGTGCTCGATCGGGTCGAGGTCGGTGATGCCGAGTGCCCAGGCGATCACCGCGCCGGCCGCTGACCCCCGGCCGGGCCCGACCCTGATGCCGCTCTCCATCGCGTGGTTGACCAGGTCGGCCACCACGAGGAAGTAGCCGGGGAAGCCCATCTGGTTCACGATGCCGAGCTCGTACTCGGCCCGCTCCTCGTACGTGCTCGGGATGCCGGCGGGGAACCGGTGGCCCAGCCCCTCCCAGACCTGGACCCGCAGCCAGGACGCCTCGGTCTCCCCCTCGGGCACCGGCGAGCGCGGCATCAGGTCGCGGTGCGAGAACGCCGGCTCGTAGCCGCCGCAGCGCTCGGCGATGACCAGCGTGTTGTCGCACGCCTCGGGGATCTCCCGCCACAGGTTGCGCATCTCCGCCGGCGACTTCAGGTAGAAGTCCTGCGCGTCGAACTTGAACCTGGTCGGGTCGGCGAGGGTCTTGCCCGACTGGACACACAACAGCGCCTCGTGCGTCTTCGCGTCGTCGGCGTGCGTGTAGTGCAGGTCGTTGGTCGCGACGAACGGCAGGTCGAGCTCGCGGGCCAGCCGGATCAGGTCCTTCTGCGCGCGCTGCTCGATCGGCAGCCCGTGGTCCATCAGCTCGCAGTAGAAGTTCTCCGCACCGAAGATCTCCCTGAACTCGCCGGCGGACCGCTTCGCGCCCTCGTAGTTGCCCTGCCGCAGCAGCGTCTGGATCTCGCTGCTCGGACACCCGGTGGTGGCGATGATGCCGCTGCCGTACTCGGCGAGCAGCTCCTTGTCCATCCGCGGCTTGTAGTAGTAGCCCTCCAGGCTGGCCCGCGAGGCCAGCCGGAACAGGTTGTACAGGCCGTCGAGGTTCTCGGCCAGCATCGTCATGTGGGTGTACGCGCCGCCGCCGGAGATGTCGTCCTCGCCGCCCTCGGCCCAGCGCACCCTGGTCTTCTGGTACCTGCTGCCGGGCGCGACGTACGCCTCGATGCCGACGATCGGTTTGACGCCGGCCTGGGTCGCGCCGTGGAAGAACTCGTAGGCACCGAACACGTTGCCGTGGTCGGTCATCGCGAGCGCCGGCATCTCCATGCGCTTCGCCTCGGCGAACAGGTCGGGCAGCCGCGCGGCCCCGTCGAGCATCGAGTACTCGGTGTGCACGTGGAGATGGACGAAGCTGTCGCCACCTGCCGACCCGCTCACTTGCCCTCCTGGCACCTCGTGGCGAACATCCTGGCGGCGAGCCTCCGCGGGGAAGGAGGCGGCAGGCATCGACGCACGCGACGGGCGGGTTGGGGCTGCCTCCCGACGTGCCGTACGACGCTGCCGAAGCGGGTCGTACTCGCCACGGACGAGCTTAGTAGCCGGTGCCGACACCGGCCGGGAGGACCCGCCGCCGCGACCGGGCCGGCGGCGGTCAGCCGCCGTGGATCTGGTTGGGCAACCAGGTGACGATGTCGGGGAACACGACGAGCAGCACGATGCCCACCGCAAGTACCGCCACGTAAGGCAGCGCCCCGGTCAGCACGTCCCTGGCCGGGATCTCGGGTGCGATGCCCTGCACGACGTAGAGGTTCAGGCCAACCGGCGGTGTGATCAGCCCCATCTCCATGTTCAGCGTCATCACCACGCCGAACCAGACCGGGTCGAAGCCCAGCTCGGTGATGATCGGGAACAGCACCGGCATGGTGATGAGGATGATGGCCACCGGTGGGATGAACAGGCCGAGCACGAGGAACAGCAGGTTCATCGCCAGGAAGATGACCCACTTGTTCACCTCCAGGTCTGCGACCACGGCGGCCAGCTCCTGCGGGATGCCGAGGAAGCTCAGCACCTGCCCGAGCACGGCGGAGAACGCCACGATCATCAGGATCATCGTGCTCGTGCGGGTCGTCTCCAGGGCCGCCTGGAGCAGGCTGCGCACGGTCACGGAGCGGTAGATCACGGCAACCAGCACGACGGCGAACAGGCACCCCATGGCGGCCGCCTCGCTCGGCGTCGCCACCCCCGCGTAGAGCACGAACAGCACGCCAGCGATCAGCAGGATGAACGGCAGCGTCTTGGTCAGCAGCCCGAACCTGCGCCGCCACGCGTACGCCTCGACCTCGGTCACTGCGGGCAGCTCCCCCGCCGAGCCGGTGGGTGTGGCGGCGGCGGGCGTCGTACGCCCGCGCGACAGCCCGAGCGCCACCACGATCCAGACGCAGAATAACGCCGTGACCAGCAGGCCGGGCCCGACGCCGGCGAGGAACAGCCGCCCGACGGAGGTCTCGGTGGCGACGCCGTACAGGATCAGGGTCACGCTGGGCGGGATCAGGATGCCGAGGGTGCCGCCGGCGACGATCGCGCCCGTCGCCACCCCGTTCGGGTAGCCGCGCCGCACCATCTCGGGGATCGCGATCCGGCCGATCGCCGCGGACGTCGCCGGGCTCGACCCGGTCAGCGCGGCGAACGCGGCGCAGGAGAGCACCGAGCTGATGCCGAGACCGCCGCGCACCCGGCCGATCCAGGCGTGCGCCGCCTCGAGCAGGTCGCGGCTCGCCTTCGACTGCCCGAAGATCGCACCCATCAGGACGAACAGCGGGATGGCGAGCAGCGAGAAGCTGTTCAGCGACTCGAACGTCAGGTCGGCCAGGTAGCCGAACTCGTCGCCGGTGAGGAAGAGCGCGATGGAGATCACCGCGGTGAGCCCGAGGGCGAACGCGACCGGCACCCCGAGCACCAGCAGCACGAGCAGCACGGCGCCGACGATGAGCGCGATCAGGACGACACTCACCGGCCGGCCTCCGCCCCGTCGGCCCGGTTACCCTTCCCGAGCCGCCCGACGGTGTCCGTGAGGATCACCAGGTACTGCAGCGAGACCAGCAACATGCCGAGCGGCAGGATCGCGTACGGCACCGCGAGCGGCGGGTTCCACGCCGTGCCCGACCGCCGGCCGCTCTCCACGACCTCCCACCAGAACCCCCACGCCACCACGAGGATGACCACCGCAAGGCCGAGGCCGAGCACCCCGACCACCAGCCTGATCACGTCGCGGGCGCGCCCGGAGAACCGCGACGCGACGATCTCCATCGCGACGTGGTCACCGTGCTTCAGGCCGTAAGCCGCACCGACGAATGCGGCGTAGATCAGCAGGTAGATGGAGAGCTCGGTCTGCCAGACGGTCGACGCGCCGATGAAGTAGCGCAACAGCACGCCGTAGCAGACGACGAGCACCGCGGCGAGGATGAAGACCGCGCTCGTGTAGCCGGCCAGCTCCGACAGTCGCTCCACGACGCGCAGCGGCCACGCTCGGCGTCGCTGCCCGGATTCGCTCAACGCGCAGCACCCTAGCCTTCGTCGGCGACCTTCTTCGCCTCGTCGATGAGCCGCTGGCCGCCTTCGACCTCCTTGGCGAAGTCGTCCCAGACCGGCTCGGACTTCTCCCGCCACTTCTCGTACGACGCGTCGTCCATCGGCACGACCTTCACGCCGGCCTTCTTGAACTGCTGCTCGACCCGCGTGTCGTCCTTCTCGGACGCCTCGTACGCGTACTGCTGCAGGTTCGCGCCCGCCTTCTCCACGGCCTGCTGCTGTTCCTTGGTCAGCTCGTCGAACTGCTCCGTACCGATGATGAGCGGCTCGAACATGAACCAGAACGTGTTGCCACCGGTCGGCGTAGTGAACGACTTGACCTGCTCATGCAGCCGGTAGGAACCGAACGACGAGGTAGAGGTGATCGCACTGTCCAGGACGCCGGTCTGCATGCCGTTGTAGATCTCCGAGGACGGCATGCTCGACAGGCCGAACCCGACGCTCTTCAGCATCTGCTCGATCCGCGGCCCGGCCGCCCTGGTGACGTTGCCCTTCTTCACGTCGTCAGGCGCGACGATCGGCTCCGCGCTCCGGCTGCCGATCGCGCCGGCGTTCCAGATCCAGGTGAGGACCTTGATGCCGTTGTCCTCGGTGAGCTTCTCGACTTCCTTGCCGATCTGCGCGTTCTGCCACTTCCGCGCCTGCTCGTGGTTGCGGACCATGGCCGGCATCAGCGTGACGCTGAACGCCGGCACGTCACCCGCCGCGTAGTCGAGCGGGTAGACGGACATGTCGGCGGTGCCCTTGTTGATGGCCGTGTACTGCTGGATCGGGTCCTCGATCAGCGAGTTCGCCGCGTGGATCTTGACCACGACCTCGCCGTCGGTGCGCTTCTTCACGTCGTCGGCGAAGCGTTGCGCGATGACGGAGCGGAAGTCGCCCTCGCCCTTCTTGTTCACTGCCGGCCACTGGTGCGACAGCCGCAGGACGACCTTGTCGCCGCCCCCACCACCTTCTTCGGCCAGACCGCAGCCCGTCAGAGACAACCCAAGTGCCAGCGCACCGAATGCGCCGAGCAGTCGCTTACCGACCATTGCTGCTCCCACATCGTCGTAGGTGCCGAACCCGACGTCCCGCCACATGGGATATCGCACGTGGTGCGTCGAGACACGCACTTAACCTCGCGGACTTTCCCCCGCTTCGCAAGAGGAAGTGCGCGGGTGCCACCCGATTGTTGCCTGGCGGCTATCCGGGATGCGGACCAAAAGGGGGTGTACGACGGTTGCATTCCGCGCCTACGGCTGGGCGACGTCCTCGGCGGCGTGCTCCTCCTCGTCCGCGGCCGCGTCCAGACCGGCGAGGATCATTGCCTGCACGACCGGCGCCAGCCGGTCAGATCCCAGCCGCGGCGCGCGCCTCGCCATCGCCTCGACGATCGCGCGCTCCCTCGTCATGTCGCGCCCGGCGCGGCCGCCGACCGGCTTGATCCGCTGGATCGCCGCCGCGACCTTCGCCCGGTGCTCGAGCACGGTGGCGATCGCGGCGTCCGCGCGGTCGATGGCCGCGCGGCCGTCAACCAGGTTGGTCGGCTCCTCGTCGCGGAGCAGCGGCGCGAGCACGGTCGCCTGCTCGGTGATCCGCGCCACGGTGGCCGCGTCCACGCTCTCGCCGAGGAACAGCCCGTCCGCGCCGGCGGCGACGGCGGCCGCGGCGAGCTGCGGGTCGCTGCTCACGTCCACCACCACCGGCCTGGACGTCTTCGCCCGGGTCTGGCTGACCAGCCGCAGGTCGACCACCAGGTGGTCCACGGTGCTGCTGCGGCTGCCGCCCTCGCAGAGCATGACCTGGTCGTCGTCCTCGGCCGTGCAGTACTCGGCGGCGGCGAGCCACTCGTCCGAGGTGGCGTACGTGCCGCGCTGTAGGAGTACCGGCATCCGCAACCGGCCGATCGCCCGCAGCAGCTGGAAGTCCTGCATCCACCCGGCGCCGACGAGCACACCGTCGGCGTGCGCCGCGATGGCCGGCAGGTCGCGCGCGGAGAACGGCTCGACCAACAGCGGCCCGGTCACGTGCGCCCTGGTGCGGCGCAGCTCCTCGGCCGCCGGGCGCGTGCCGTGGTGGCGGCGCAGGCTGACGACGGTCACCGTCGCCCCGGTGCCTGCGCCCGCGAACACGGGCACGGCGCCAGCGCCTACCCGGACATCTCCTATACGAACCTCGTGGGTCACGGTCCCTCCTCGTTACCGGGGCCGGTTCCGTGGCCCACCATGGCGAAACCGACCGATCTCATGAAGAAAGCCAGAGGAGCGCCCTCTGGCTTCTGCCGGTTCGGCCGTTCGCGGGTCAGCGCATGCTCACGTGACCGCGCCGGGTCGAACCGGCTCGGTAAACGCGAAATACACCTTGGCCACGACGCCAGCTTAGCGGACCGGTCCCAGAACGAGGAAGCGCGTGTCTCAGCGACCGAGACGGTGGTGCTCAGGACTCGGCGGCCACCAGCTCGAGCGCGTGCTTCAGGTCGTCGGGGTACGTGCTCTCGAACTCCACCTGCTTGCCCGAGCCGGGGTGGACGAACCCCAGCTGGACGGCGTGCAGCCACTGCCTGCGCAGCCCCAGCCGCTCCCCCAGCACCGGGTCGGCGCCGTACATCAGGTCGCCGACGCACGGGTGCTTGATGGCGGCCATGTGCACGCGGATCTGGTGCGTCCTGCCGGTCTCGAGCACCACCTCGAGCAGCGTCGCGTAACGGAACGCCTCGAGCGTCTCGTAGTGCGTCACGCTCGGCTTACCGTCCGCGACGACCGCCCACTTGTACTCCTCCTTCGGGTGCCGGTCGAGGGGTGCGTCGACCGTGCCGCGGAGCGGGTCGGGATGGCCCTGCACGAGCGCGTGGTACGTCTTGTCGACGGTGCGGTCGCGGAACGCGCGCTTCAGCGCAACGTACGCCCGTTCCGACCGCGCGACGACCATCACGCCGCTGGTGCCGGCGTCCAGCCGGTGCACGATGCCCTGCCGCTCGGCCGCGCCGGCCAGCGTCAGCTGGTAACCGGCCGCGGCGAGACCACCAACGACGGTGGGGCCGGTCCAGCCGGGCGCCGCGTGCACGGCGACCCCGATCGGCTTGTCGAGCACGAGGATGTCCTCGTCGTCGTGGATGATGCGCATGCCGGGCACCGGCTCAGGAGCCGTACGTACGGGCGTCGGTGGTGGCGGCAGCTCGACGTCCAGCCACTGCCCGCCGCTGACCCTCGTCGACTTGCTGACGTCCGCGCCGTCCACGAACACCCGACCCTCGGTGACCAGCTCGGCCGCCGCGGTGCGCGACAGCCCGAACATCCGCGCCAGCGCGGTGTCGACGCGCTCCCCGGTCAGCCCGTCGGGCACCGGAAGGGTACGGCGGTCACTCACGGCCGCCCTCGCCGGAGTCGGCAGCGAGTTGCTCGTCGGTGCGCTTCGTCGCCCGGTGCCCGTCCAGGCCGATGCCGCGGAACGCGAGGACGACGGCCAGCAGGCCACCGCACACGATGGCGGAGTCGGCGAGGTTGAAGACCGGCCAGTACGGCACCTCGATCCAGTCGACCACGTGGCCGGCGAGCGGGCCGGGCGCGCGTAGCAGCCGGTCGGTGAGGTTGCCGAGCGCACCGCCGAGGATCAGCCCGAGCGCCACCGCCCAGCCGAGGCTGCGCAGCCGCCGCGCGGCGCGCACGATCACGACGATGACCGCGGCCATGATCAGCGAAAGCACGATGGTGAAGCCACCGGCGATGCCGAACGCGGCGCCCGGGTTCCTGATCACGCGCAGCGTCAGCAGCCCGCCGAGCAGCTCGATGCTCGGGGCGCCTTCCAGCTCGGCGACCACGATCACCTTGGTCAGCAGGTCGATCCCGTACGCGACGACCGCCACGATCGCAAGTACGGCGGTACGCCGCGGACGTTGCGCCCCCGGCGCTTCCTCAGCAGTCAGCTCGACCTCCACGCTCCGGCCGGCTCCACGTCCCGGCGTCTCCTCAGCAGTCAGCTCGACCTCCACGCTGCGGCCTGCTGTGGCCGGCTCCACGTCCCGGCGTCTCCTCAGCAGTCAGCTCGACCTCCACGCTGCGGCCCGATGTGGCCCGCTCCCAGGTTCCGCCGCGGCGGCGGCTCGCGGCCAGGTCGTGTCTGCGCGTGCAAGACGTCGCCGGCAACAGTCGCCGCCCACGCTCGGCCTCCAGGCTACCGGCGCTCCTCGCGCTGCTTGCAGGCGACACACAACGTGGCGCGCGGGAACACCCGCAGCCGCTCCTTGCCGATCGGGCCGCCGCAGCTCTCGCAGACCCCGTACTCCCCGACGTCGATGCGCTGGATGGCCCGCTCGTTCTGCGCGATCAGGTCGCGCGCATTGTTCGCCAGCGAGATCTCGTGCTCCCGCTCGGACGCCTTGCTGCCCTGGTCCGCCTGGTCCTCCCCGACGCTGTCGCCACCATCCCGCAACCGGTCGGCAAGCTCGGACTCGGCCTTGCTGACCTCACCGGTCAGCGCCTCGCTCTCCGCCGCCAACCGCCGCCGGATCTCAGCCAACTCCGCGGCGGAGAACCCCGACACCCGATCCGGCGCCGGGCCCGCCTTCTTGGCCGGCGCCTTCTTCGCGGGCGCCGCCTTCTCAGCGGCCGGCTCGGCCGGCGCCGCCTTGGCCGCGGCCATCGCCTTCTTGGCGGGTGCGGCCTTCTTCGCCGCGGTCTTCTTGGCTGGCGCCTGCTTCTTCGCTGGCGCCTTCTTCTTCGCTTGCGCCTTCTTGGCCGCCGCCTTCTTCGCTTGCGCCTTCTTCGCTTGCGCCTTCTTGGCCGCCGCCTTCTTCGCAGGCGGCGCAGCCTTCTTCGCCGTCGCCTTGGCCGGAGCCGCCTTCTTCGCCGGCGCCTCCTTGGCAGCAGTCCTCTTGGCCGGCGCCTGCTTGGCAGCGATCTTCTTGGCCGGTGCCTGCTTCTTCGCCGCAGCCTTCTTCGCAGGCGGCGCCGCCTTCTTCGCCGCCGCCTTCTTCGCAGGTGGAGCGGCCTTCTTCGCCGCCGCCTTCTTGGCCGGTGCCTGCTTCTTCGCCGCAGCCTTCTTCGCAGGCGGCGCAGCCTTCTTCGCCGCCGCCTTCTTCGCAGGTGGAGCGGCCTTCTTCGCGGCTGCCTGTTTCGCGGCAGCTGGTTTGGCGGAGACGCCGGTCGAGGCGGCCGATGAGCGCGCGCTCGCCGCCGTCCGGCCGCCTGACTTGGTTGACGTCGCGGCCTTCGTGTTCTTCCGCGCCATGCAGGTCCCCTCCACCCTGGCTCGTACCACACACACAGGCGCCCTGCGCTGGCCGCATGGTAAGTGGCCGACAAGGTTGCGACAATGTACCGCGCCGAACGGCCGATCGACGGGATCTGCACGCCCAACGGCCCGGTGGACCGGAAACCGGGTGTCCGGCCGCCTGCTCCGCGCGCTACCCTGTCACCTGCATCGATGGGGACAAGGTCCGGTGCAGGCAGCCCAGAGCGACTCGGGGACGGTGGGAGCCCGAGGGCGAGCACACCGCCGACCATCACTCCGGAGCAGCCGGAAGAAACGAAACTATCGGACATTTCGGTAGGTCCAGAGTAGAACCGGCGCCAGAATTGAGGTGGATCCCGGCCCCGGTCGTGGATCAAGAAGGGTGGTACCGCGGCACCCGGGCCGAACCGGGCACGTCGTCCCTTCGTACTGATCCGCCCACGTACGACGTCCCGGAGGCCACCTCGATGGGAACGCAGCACTTCCGCCCGCTGCCGACACAGGTCGACCTGCCCGCAATCGAGCACGAGGTGCTCGAGCGGTGGGAGAAGCGGCGGATCTTCGAGCGGTCGCTCGAGCAGACCGCGGACGGGACGCGGTGGGTGTTCAACGAGGGCCCGCCGACCGCCAACGGCCTGCCCGGCGTCCACCACGTGGAAGCGCGCGCGTTCAAGGACCTGTACCCGCGGTTCAAGACCATGCAGGGCTACCACGTCCCGAGGAAGGCCGGCTGGGACTGCCACGGGCTACCGGTCGAGATCGCCGTGGAGCGGGAGCTCGGCTTCTCCGGCAAGCCGGACATCGAGCGGTACGGCATCGCCGAGTTCAACGCGAAGTGCCGGGAGTCCGTGCTGCGGCACGTGGACTCGTGGGAGCAGCTGACCACCAGGATGGCGTACTGGACGGACCTGTCCGACCCGTACCGCACGATGGACGTCTCGTACGTGGAGAGCGTCTGGTGGTCGCTGAAGCAGATCTTCGACCGGGGGCTGCTGGAGAAGGACTTCCGCATCACGCCGTACTGCCCGCGCTGCGGCACCGGGCTGTCGGACCACGAGCTCGGCCAGCCAGGCGTCTACCAGCAGGTCACCGACCCCGGGATCACCGTGCGGTTCCCGCTGCTGTCCGGCCCGGTCGCCGACAGGCACGGCGCGGACGCCGTCGACCTGCTGATCTGGACCACCACGCCGTGGACGCTGGTGAGCAACGCCCTGGTCGCGGTGGACCCGGAGCTGAGCTACGCGGTTGCCCGTCCCAAGGCGGACACCGGCCAGCGCCCGGTGCTGGTCGCAGAGTCGCTCGTGCCCAGCCTGCTCGGCGAGGACTGGGAGGTCGTGGAGACGTACACCGGCGCGGAGCTGGAGCGCAGCGCGTACCGCAGGCCGCTCGACCTGTTCGAGGTGCCGAACGCGCACTTCGTCGCGGTCGGTGACTTCGTCACCGCCGAGGAGGGCACCACCGGCCTGGTGCACTGCTCGCCGTCGTTCGGCGCCGACGACTTCGCGCTCTGCCGGGCGTACGGGATCCCCGTGGTCAACCCGATCGACCTGACCGCCAGGTTCCTGCCCCACGTGCCGCTCGTCGGTGGCATGTACTTCAAGGAGGCCGACGCCACCTTGCTGCAGGCGCTGCGCGAGGCCGGCGCGCTGTTCAAGGAGGAGCCGTACGACCACTCGTACCCGCACTGCTGGCGCTGCCACACGGCGCTGATCTACTACGCGCTGCCCGCCTGGTACATCCGCACCACGGCCGTCAAGGACCGACTGCTCGCCGAGAACGAGCTGACCGACTGGCACCCGGACAGCATCAAGCACGGCAGGTACGGCGAGTGGCTGCGCAACAACGTCGACTGGGCGCTGTCGCGGGACAGGTACTGGGGCACCCCGCTGCCGATCTGGACCTGCCGGGGCGAGCACCTCACCTGCGTCGCGTCCAGGGCCGAGCTGGGCGAGCTGGTCGGCCGCGACCTCACCGACCTGGACCCGCACCGGCCGTACATCGACGAGGTCACGTTCGCCTGCCCGCAGTGCGGCGAGACGGCCACGCGGGTGCCGCAGGTGATCGACGCGTGGTACGACTCCGGCTCGATGGCGTTCGCCCAGTGGGGCTACCCGCACCTGCCGGGCAGCGACACCGACCTCGACCGCACGTACCCGGCGAACTACATCTGCGAGGCCATCGACCAGACCCGCGGCTGGTTCTACAGCCTGATGGCGGTCGGCACGCTGGTGTTCGACAAGTCGTCGTACCAGACCGTGCTCTGCCTCGGGCACATCGTGGACGCCGAGGGCCGGAAGATGAGCAAGCACCTCGGCAACGTCCTCGACCCGATGACGCTGATGGAGCAGCACGGCGCGGACGGGCTGCGCTGGCTAATGCTGTGCGTCGGCAACCCCTGGTCGACCCGGCGGGTCGGGCACGAGCTGATCGACGACGTGGTGCGGCGGGTGCTGCTCACGTACTGGAACACCGCCTCGTTCCTCGTGCTGTACGCGAACGCCGCCGCGGACGGACCGGACGGCCGGGCCTGGACGCCCGAGCTCGCGGCGGACGCGTCGGCGCCGGCCGACCGGCCGCTACTCGACCGGTGGGCGCTCAGCGAGCTGTACCGCACCGTCGACGAGGTGACGGCCGCGCTGGCCGAGTTCGACTCGGTGCGGGCGGGCCGGCGGCTGACCGAGTTCGTCGACGACCTCTCCAACTGGTACGTGCGCCGTTCCCGTCGGCGGTTCTGGCAGGGCTTCAGCAGCCCGGAGTGCGCCTCGGCGTTCGCGACGCTGTACGAGTGCGTGGAGACGGTCACCCGGCTGCTCGCGCCGTTCGTGCCGTTCATCACCGACCAGGTGTGGGAGGCGCTGCGCGGAGACCGTACCGACGCGGCGGACTCCGTCCACCTGGCGAGCTGGCCGGCACCGCGGCAGGAGCTCGTCGACGAGCAGCTGTCCGCGCAGATGGCGCTGGTCCGGCGGCTGGTCGAGCTCGGCCGGTCGACCCGGTCCAGCTCCGGGGTACGTACCAGGCAGCCGCTCGGCCGGGCGCTGGTCAGCGGGCCGGGATGGGCCGACCTGCCGGAGCCGCTGCGGGCGGAGGTCGCCGCGGAGCTCAACGTCGCCGAGGTGCAGAGCCTCGGCGACCAGCAGGCGGAGCTGGTGGATTACCTCGTCAAGCCGAACTTCCGTACGCTCGGCCGACGGTTCGGCAAGCAGACCCCGCGGGTCGCTTACGCGATCAGCGCCGCGGACCCGGCCGGCTTGGTGGCGGCGTCCCGCTCCGGCGCGGCGACCGTACCGGTCGACGGCGAGCAGGTTCAGCTCGACGTCGACGACCTGATCGTCACCGAGGCACCGCGGGCCGGCTGGGCCGTCGCCAGCGAGCACGGCTGCACGGTCGCGCTCGACCTGGAGATCACCCCGCAGCTACGCCGCGCCGGGCTCGTGCGCGAGTCGGTACGGGCGATCCAGGAGGCGCGGAAGGCTGCGGGCTTCGAGGTCTCGGACCGGATCGCCCTCGTCTGGCAGGCGGACGACGCCGACCTCCAGCAAGCCCTGCGCAACGCCGCGACGGCCGTAGCGCAGGAGGTGCTGGCCGAAACCAGCACCGAACACGACGGCTCCGCCCCCGACGGCCACCACAACCGTGACGAGACGCTCGGCCTGACCACCTGGCTACGCAAGCTCTGACAGACGGGTGGGTCAGTCCTCGGTGGGTGCGCCGCAGACGGTGCAGGGGGTTAGGCCGTCTTCGCGGGCTTCGGTGACCGTGTGCTCGGTCGTCTCGGCGGCGTCTTCCTTGGCGTCTTCGATCACCTGGCAGGTGGCCAGGTGGTAACGGCGCTGGCCCTCGACGACCAGCACGCGCGTGGTCGCGACCGCTACCGGTTCCCCGTCGTCGTCCTCCGCGGCGGGTTCGGCGGCCGAGTCGTCCTCGGCCGGTTCGGTGTCGGCGTCCGCTTCCGCGTCGTCGGATGCCGACTCGGCGGCTTCGGCGCGGGCGGCGAGCACCGAGTCCGGGCGGCAGGCGGTGCAGGCCGCGTAGCCCTCGCCGCGGGCCTCCCCTACGGTCCTCGCCTCGGTCTCGCGGCCGGCCACCTGGCGACAGGACGCCAGATGGTACCGCAACCGGCCGGGCACGACGACCACCTCGCCGGACTCGTCCGCCGCGGCCGGCGCCTCCGCCTTCTTCGCACCCGCCGGCCGCTTCGCCGCCGACTTACCGCTGCCCTTGCGTTTCTCCTTGCTGCTCGCCGCCTTGCTCGAGCCCTTCGCCGCACGCCCCCGGGTGGGACCGTGGCCTCGGCCGATGAACACACCGACCACCAGACAGACGGCCGAGGCCAGGCTCACCACGATGGAGGCGACGATGAACCACAGATAGATGTCCGACGTCAACAGCACCCCGGTGACGAGCAGGCCGATCGCGACGATCACGAGTACGCCGCTGATCGCGATCATGCCCCGACTCCTGCCGCTGCCACCGTTGGCTCAGTGCACGACGAGATCCCGCGTCCAGGGTCCTGCGCAGCACTGACGCGCACCACGAGACCCCTCGACGTCGGCTCGTCCGATCTTTCCGGTTACTCGCCCATCCGCGGCGGAGCGTGCGAAGCGGTCTTCTCCAGCTTCTCCAGCTCCCCGGTCAGGTACGACTTCAGCCGGCTGCGGTACTCCCGCTCGAAGGTACGAAGCACCTCGATGCGCTGCTCGAGCTTCTCCCGCTCGGTGATGAGCGAGCCCATCGCAGCCCGGTGCTTCTCCTGCGAGTCGCGGTCGAGGTCCTCGGCCCGGCGACGTGCGTCGGACACGATCTTGTCGGCCTCCGCCCGCGCCTTGCGCAGCACCTCGTCCGTCTTCTGCTGTGCGGTCGCCACGTGCTCGTCGTGCACCTGCTGCGCCAGGGCGAGCAGTCGCGCTGCCGAGTCCGGCACCTGGCCGCCGCCGGCGGCCGCCATCAGGCCGCTGGCCAGGCTGTTCGTGCCGGGAGCAGCAGCGTGCGTGCCGGCCACGGCCGAGTAGCTGTCGTTGCTCGCGACCGCCGGCACCTCCTCCGGGGCGGGCTGCACGGCCTCGGCGACCGGGTAAGGCGCCTCGACCGGCGCCTGCTGCATCGGCGCGCCGCCGTGCTGCGGGTTGTGCTGCGGTCCTGGTCCCTGCTGGTCCGGTCCCCCCCGCGGCTGCGGCACCTGCTGGATCGGCTCGGGGACGTGCCCAGGCTGACCGTTGGTCGAGGCGTGCTCGACGCCGGGGCCGGCGCCGTTGCTGCCTACCTGGCTGTGTTGTCCCCCTTGACGCTGACCCTGCTGGTAAGCCGCTGCACCTTGTTGTTGGGTGAGCGGACCCGACAGGTAGGACTGGTCGCCAGTAACTTCAGCGAGGCGACGGCGTAGCTCGTCGTTCTCCGTGATGAGTCGATCGAGTTCCGCCTCGACCTCGTCGAGGAAAGAGTCCACCTCTTCCTCGTCGTATCCGGGGCGGAGGCGCGTGGTATTGAACTGCTTGTTACGCACGTCCGCGGGTGTCAGCGGCATGTCCTCTCCTGCGGGTGGTCGG